>NZ_CAJNOB010000015.1 GCF_905250085.1 Candidatus Methylacidithermus pantelleriae | reverse complement strand
ACCACATTTGACTATAATCCGGACTGATCGAGGGTGCCTCGGACCGAGATGATCAAGAAGCTTTGTTTTAGGGTTTTGCAATTGACTGGGGCCAAGCCGCAACCGAGGGTACTTGCTTGAAAGGACTCCTTGGAAGGACGGCAAGAAGTAGGAAGGCCCACAAGTGGCTTTTGAAAGGGCTCTGGCAAAAGACGCTAGATTTCCTGGCGTCCGGAGAAAGCATAGCCCAGGGTAACACTATCTGCGTATTCGAGTCCTGTGCCTGCGGGTAGTCCGACAGCAAGGAGACTTGTCCGGATTCCTTGCTTTTTGATGAGTGGAGCAAGGTAAAGGGCCGTTGTATGTCCTTCGGCATCACTTCCCAAGGCCAGGATTACCTCGGCGGGACGCTCTTTTTGAAGCCGGGCAAGCAAAGGCCCTACGGGCAGTTCCTGGGGGCCAATCCCTTGTAGCGGTGAAAGGCGCTGGCCCAAGACATGGTAAAGACCCTTAAATCTTCCAGATTGTTCAAGTCGAAGGACATCCTGACGCCGGGCGACCACGCACAAGAGGGAACGGTCTCTCATAGCGTCTTGGCAGATTGTGCAAAGGGGTCCCTCAGAGAAAAATCCACACCTTTCACAGAACCCTACGTGGCGCAGAGCCTCTTCCAGCGCCACAGCCAGGGTTTGTGCGGGAGCGCGATCCTGATCGAGAAGAAAAAGCAGGATTCGCTCCGCGCTTCGAGGGCCAATGCTGGGTAACTTTCGTAACGCAGCCAAAAGGGCTTCTGCCTTGTCGGGATACGTCTTCATCCTTCCCATGCGTTATGTTTTTCGGGCTTTAGCCGCCTAGAAGACCTGGGGGAATGTTTCCTCCTGCAAGCTTGGACAGTGCCTGGTGCGTTTCATTCTTTGCCTTTTCCATCGCTTCTCGGACCGCAGTTACAATCAGGTCTTCCAAAAGCTCCCGGTCGGCTTGCCCAAAAAAGTCTGGATCAATGCTGAGGCTTACGAGCGTAAAGTCTCCCCGGGCAATTGCGCGTACGGCCCCGCCGCCGCTTTGACCTTCAAACTCACGGCTGGCCAGCTCAGCTTGGATGCGCTGGGCAGCTTCCTGCATTGCTTGGGCTTGCTTGAGCATTTTTGCAAAATTCATGACACGGGTCTCCTTAGGTGGATTGGTCGGGAGCGGGTTTCTCTTTCGAGCCGGTTGTCTTTTCCTCCATCTCTGGAGCCAATTCTTTTACTGCAACAATGCGTGCCTGGAATAGCTCCAAGGCTTTTTCAATGGCGGGGTCGTTCCGAAATTCTTCTTCATTCAAGAGCACTCGGCTTGCTTCCCGAGAGGCCGTACGCTTGGGTTGGGTCTCTGGATTCTTTTCCGAGTTGCGAGGAAAAAGACATTCGATCCGTTTTGGGCTTCCGCAAAGGGCTTGGATTTTTTCCTGGAGGATGGAGGCCACTTCGTCAATCACCTTCTTTACTTCCATGAAAGAGCCCGCCGATTTCCCTCGAGCTTGCCTTTCCGGAAGGATTTCGACGTCAAAAACTTCGGATCGTAGGTAAGCCCCCCGAGTCCTTTCTCTCAAAAGCGCACCCTTCTGGGGATCGATCGAAAGTAGATGCTCGACTGCCGCTGTCCATACTTCATGGGGGGACAGCCGGTTGGATAGGCTCTCAGATGGGGAATAAGCCGTTAGCTCGACGCTGGCCGGGCTTCTCGAAGGCTTGCTTTCGGTTTGTGGGAGGGTTGGCTCGACCCTAGCTTGGTCTGGCGCTTCTCGGGTACTTCCGTGCAACGGTCCAGGGCTAGAGCCGCTTTGGACGCGTGCGGAAGATAAGCTAGTCTCCGTTGGTTTTAAACTATCTTGGGCAAAAGAGCTCTCGCTTTTTGGCAGAGGCTCCTTGGGGATGCTCGATGGTTCCTTGGGGAGGGGCAGACCCGCGAGATCTTGCAAGAGCGTTTCGAGTGACACTTTTTCCTTAAGATAAGCCAATTCAATAAGAGCCACTTCAAAGAGAATATCTCGCCGGAGCGCGTACCGTAGCCGGTCCATCCAGGTCATCAGTTCATCCAAATAACTCAATACGGAAGTACGAGAAAGCTGCTGAGCCAACCGCTGGATTGCCTCGCGTTCCACTCCATCGCAACTCTCTCGTAGAGCTTCTCCGGGCGCTAGCACAGCAATGGCCAGGTTTCGGAAAAGCGATACAAGCGAGTGGATGAGCTGGACCGGATCCTTACCAGCATCGAGAAGCTTTCGTCCCAACTTCAAAGCTTCTTCCACATGGCCTTGGATCAGGGCTTCAGCGAGTCCTTCCAGAACTTCCGCAGGAGGAAGCCCAAAGAGCTCCCAGACCGCTTTTTCGGTAATTTCGTTCCCAAAAAAGCTCGCCAGCTGGTCCAGAGCCACCTCGGCATCTCGAAGGGAACCATCCGCTAGCGTTGCAATGGCCACGGCTGCCGATGGGTGAAGGATGATTCCTTCGTGCCCAGCGATGGTTGTCAAATGCCCTGCCACTAGAGGGACCGGGATTTTACGGAAATCAAACCGCTGGCATCGAGACAGGACCGTTGAAGGAATCTTATGTCCTTCGGTGGTCGCAAAGATGAAGCGAACATGCTCTGGGGGCTCTTCCAGCGTCTTGAGTAGCGCGTTAAACGCTGCCTGCGTGAGCATGTGGACTTCGTCAATGACGTAGATCTTGAAACGACCCTTAGCTGGGGCAAACCGTACATTTTCGCGCAGCTCCCGAACCTGTTCGACCCCGTTGTTCGAAGCCCCGTCGATTTCCAGCACGTCTAAGGACCGTCCTTCGGCGATCTCTCGGCAGACTTCCTCGTTGGGATCAAAGTCCACACGCGGGCCGCCAGAACAATTGAGTGCCTTGGCTAGAATGCGAGCCGTCGACGTTTTCCCGGTTCCCCTGGGGCCCACAAAAAGGTAGGCCTGGGCAATCCTACCCATGCGAATACTATTGGTCAGCGTGCGAACAATCGTTTCCTGACCCACAATTTCCTCAAACGTTTGAGGTCGATACTTGCGGGCAAAGACTTGATAGGCCATAGAGTCACAAAACGCCGAAGGCAGCAACAACGCGAGTCCGGTTACCGTTGCTCCCTTTCAGGCCTGGCGGGGTTACCCGGCTCTGCGCTTTGCCACCTCCGGCTTATTGGTCATTATGTACCGAGAAGGGCACCGGAGCAACTGGCCAGCAAAAAGAAAACCCTTGGAAAAGACTGTCGCCCGACGGACTCTTGCGCTAGGAGGTCGTTCCCGTTTACCCAAGAGGATCCTCTGGAAACAAGACTACATTCTCGGCGTGAGCCAGGGGAGAAGATCTGGGTGTTGCCTGGCGGCCGGAACTTTCTTTTGGGGTGGTCGCATTGCGCAATTTTCCTGGAGTAACCAATGGCACAAGATTACCAGGGATAGCGGAAGGCCAAGCTAGGGACTGAAGCTAGTTTTTCGTCCGTCAGAGTCTTGGGTATTTTTCCCTGGACAGTTCGATGCACCCAACGGAAGAGCATTTCCCCAGTCGTCACGGGCAAAAGGAAAAGAGTCCGGGCCAATCACTTCCTATTGGGATTCCCATTCCCCACTCGACGTGTAGTGAGTATAATGCGCGTTCTCAGAGCATTTGGGAGGAGGTTCTTCGGGTTTTTTCGCTTACCCCGATTTGGCTTGCGCCCGATAGGATCCCCTTCCCTCGCTTCTCAGGCCCTCGCGTCTATGGTCTCATCCTCCCGGGGAGCCCAGCCGACTGGCACTGGGATCCAGAGCTGTATAGCGCCGGAGCCTCTGCCGAGAAAATCCGGTCACCCGATTTTGTGAGAGAAAGGGTCGATTCTTGGCTCATTGAATGGGCTTGGGACAAGGAGCTTCCTCTATTGGGGGTTTGTTATGGGCTTCAATCCTTAAACGTGTGCCTTGGTGGAAAGTTGCATTCTCATGTCGAGGGCCATTCGGAGGGAACCCACCGGATGGATGTGGAACCGGGGACCCGGCTCTGGAAGCTCCTTACTGGAGAAGGACGTTTCTCGTCTTGGGTAGTGAACTCCAGTCATCACCAGGCGGTCGATCCCTCTGCTCTCGGACAGGGGTTGCGGGTAAGTGCTTTTGCCAGCGAGGACCAGGTTGTGGAAGCTCTGGAGGGTCAGCGGGAGGACTGGTTTCTTTTTGGAGTGCAGTGGCACCCAGAAAGAGACTGGGAGCAATCGCCGGCCTCAAAAGCCTTATTAGGAGCCTTTGCTCAGGCTGCCCAAACCTATGCCCGATCGCAAGGAATAACCTTAAAATGGAAGAGGGAAGCGAGCCGTTAGATCCCACACTTCCTTTCGGATGGCTTCCAGCTTTTGGGGTTGGTCTTGGGATTGGAAGACCTCATGGATCCAATCGGCGATTTGAAACATCTCCTCCTCTTTCATTCCCCTCGTGGTCACTGCAGGGGTTCCGAGCCGGATTCCTCCAGCCTGCGCTGGGGGAAGAGTGTCGAAGGGGATCGCGTTTTTGTTAACCGTGATCCCGGCCCGGTCCAGAAGGTCCTGGGCTTGTCTCCCCGTAATCCCTTGGGCTCTCAGGTCAACTAAAAGGAGGTGGGTATCGGTTCCCCCCGACACGAGGCGGTATCCATGCTTGCGCAGGCCCTCGGCCAGCGCCTTGGCGTTTCGGACTACTTGTTCCTGGTAGGCTTTGAAGCTTGGCTGCAGCGCTTCGTAAAAAGCAACCGCTTTGGCAGCGATAACATGAGGAAGGGGCCCCCCCTGAATACCAGGGAATACCTGCGCATCGAGGATCTTGGCGTACTTGGCCTTAGCGAAGATCACACCCCCTCTGGGTCCACGGAGCGTTTTGTGCGTCGTTGTGGTCACAAAATCCGCATAGGGAAGAGGCGAGGGGTGCAGACCGGCAGCGACCAACCCAGCGATATGAGCCATGTCGACAAAAAGGTAAGCGCCCACAGCTTGGGCAATTTGGCTCAAACGTGCAAAGTCAAGGATTCTTGGGTAGGCGGAAGCCCCCGCCATAATCAGTTTCGGCCGATGGGTAAAAGCAAGCTTTTCGATCTCCTCATAATCTAACCGTTCGTCCTCCCGTCGGACTCCATAGGAGACCACTTGAAAAAAGCGGCCGGAAAAATTCATTCGATGCCCGTGGGTTAGATGGCCACCATGGCTAAGATCCATGGCGACAATGGTGTCGCCAGGTTGCAGAACGGCAAAGTAGACGGCCATGTTGGCCTGGGAACCGGAGTGCGGCTGGACGTTCACATATTCCGCACCAAAGAGCTTTTTGGCGCGTTCTATGGCTAAGACCTCGATCTCATCGACATTCTGACATCCCCCATACCACCGTCGCCCGGGGTAGCCCTCGGCGTACTTATTCGTAAGACACGATCCCTGGGCTTCCTGCACCGCGCGACTGGCAAAGTTTTCAGAGGCAATGAGTTCCAGGTTCTCGCTCTGTCTTCGGGCCTCCCGCTCGATACAGGCCGCGATCTCTTGATCGACCTCCGCCAGAGAAGGTGGCCACTCGCTCGAACCAACAACCTTATGGGAAAGTTTGGCCAGAGCTTCGATTTTTTGGACCTGCCGTTTGTAAGGTCCTTGGGAAAAGGGTGTGGCAAACCATCGGCGGAGGATGGAGTCGAGGTTACTGGAAGGCCGTAATTGGGAGGGCAAGCAAAGCAGATTGGCATTGAATTCCCGTCGACACATTTCCGCTTGCTGAGGATCTTCCACCGCTACCGCACGCACGCCCAAAATCTTGTTCGCAGCCACTGCGATAGCGAAGGGATTCTCTCCAATCATAATCCCCCACTGCGCTTCCCCATCCCGGATATTCCGGCCCACCTTTCCCGCATAGTCCGGATAGTCGACCGGTTCCGGGCAAAAGGGGCCGAGATCATGTGCAACATACCCCTCTTGCTTGAGCCAATCACGCACCACTTCTTTGAGCGCAATTCCGGTATGGTCCGAGGCTAGGGCAACCCGCTTGGCTCCCGCAGGAGCTGGCTGCTTCGCGCCTGTTTCCGAGCTCAAAACGAAGTCCACCACTTTCGGCAGCGCCTTGGCAATCTGATCACGGCAAAACCGGTAGACCTCAAGTGACCCCCCAATAGGATCAGGAATCTCGCGGGCGATTAACGGGACATCTTCTTCAAATTCCCGGAGAAGATAGGTCTTTTCGGCAGCGGACGGGAACAAAAGCAGGAGGGAGTCAAGCTGGCTATAACTCATGCAAAAGATATAGTCAGCCCGCCGGACCAGCTCGGCCGTAATGGGTTTGCTCCGGATATCGGAAATATCAATCCCGATCTCTTCCATAACCGTGATGGCATGTGGACTGGCCGGCAACCCGCTCACGGCTCCAATTCCAGCAGAATCGGCTTCGATGTCGGTGCGTCCCTTAACCAGATCCCGAAAAAGCCCAAGCGCCATGGGGCTTCGGCAAATGTTCCCTGTACAGACAAAAAGAACGTACTTCATTAGAGACTTCTTGTTACTTCCTTTTCTTCCCCTTTTGGAGCAAGGCTCGATTCGAACGGTGAAGCAAAAGCGTTTTCTACGATAGCTTTGGTCACAGATGAACCCAAAGAAATTTTCCCTCCCAAACCTCGCTGGTGCAGGCGAAAAGAATCGATCGCTACCCGCTTCCCAGTTTTTCCCAAACCCCGCCAGCTACCCCGACCGGCTGGTTGGCCGTTAACCGCCGCGATGCCCCCCTGGTCCGATAGGTCAACGTTTTTTCACCATTTTCTTGCGCTTCCTCCACGGCTTTTTCAATCAACCAGTGATCGGGCGAATACATGCATACCGGGTCAGTTCGTGCGGGATCTCCGGTCAATAAATACGCCTGGCACCGGCACCCGCCAAAATCGATGAAGCGTCTTGGGCAGCTCCGACAAGGCTCGGGCATCCATTCGACGCCGCGAAACTTTTGGAAAGCTTCGGAATGGAACCAGATTTCCTCTAGGGTCTTTTCTTTGACGTTGGGAAAGACCAGCATAGGCAATTGTCGCGCTACCTGGCAGGGTAAGGCTAAACCGTCGGGGGTCACCGTAAGAAATCTTTGTGCCCATCCTCCAAGACAAGGTTTGGGATAGGTCTCGTAGTAGTCAGGGAGAACCCACAGGATCTCCATTTTGTCCCGAAGCCGTTCCCGCGTTCTTGCTAGGGTGGCATGGGCGCGTTCCAATTGAAGGCGTGTTGGAAGAAGAGACGCCCGGTTCAGAAGCGCCCAACCATAATACTGGGTGTTGGCTAGCTCGAGTCGTTCTGCGTGCAGTTGTTCCGCAAGAACAAGGATGGCTTCGAGCTGGTCGATATTTCTCCGGTGCAAAACAACATTGAGCGTAAGAGGAAGACCCACTTCGTGGATCCAGTGAGCAACTTCGATCTTTTTCGAAAAAGAACCCTTGGAACCGCTCATCTCATCGGAAAGGGTGGGATCGGCCCCTTGAAGGGAAAGTTGGATGCTATCCAAACCAGCCTGCTTCAAAGACGCCACAAGGGATCGGGTAAGAAGGGTTCCTCCGGTGCTAAGGTTGATGTAAAGCCCCTGTTGGTGAGCGTGTTCCACCAGCTCGACTAGGTCGTGGCGGACCAAGGGTTCCCCTCCGGAAAAGTGGGCCTGAACCACTCCGAGTTGGGCCGCTTGTGAAAGGGTATGCTTCCATTCTTCGGTGGAAAGCTCAGCGCCTGTACGCGCAAAACCAACCGGGTTGCTACAGTAGGGACATTGGAGGGGACACCGGTATGTAAGTTCGCACAGAAGCGAAAGCGGAGGCTCAACCTTCCCCGATGGGGGTCCAAAGCCATTGCTCGAGGTTTGGTTCATGGGGACTCCGCTTTTTCGGCCTGTTCACCCTCTTCCCAAAGGATAAAGCGTTTCTGGCGTAAACGCTCCAAAAATTCCAGCACATCGCGTTTCATGGTGTCGCTAGGAGGGAACTCCTTTTGGAGTTCCGCCAGGATATCTGCCAGAGCACGCTGTCCGTTACAGAGCTGGAGGATGCGATAGCCGGTCAGGTTTAATAGGAGAACACCCTCAGGATAAAGGAGCATGGGTCGATTCCGCACGTTGTCCCATCGCAAGCGAACTTTCGGAGAAAGTTTTGGCACAATTCCTGCTACCTCTGGGTTCATCTGGTTCTCTTAGCTTTTCTCATACAATCTAGTGCTTTTTGGGTCGTTTCTCCACTACCGGGACGATTCCCGAAGGAAAACGGCAAGCGCCAACCGATTGTAACGGCGGAACTAAAGGAGGAGAGAGGTTTTTTCCTTGTGAGCTAAAAGACCGTTACCGTTACACGCGTATCTTCATCCCATCGGAAGCAATGGTTAGACCCTGGCTTTCCACATGGGCCCGTTCTTTGGAAAGAGGATCCAGAATGGGATTGGTGTTATTGATGTGCACGTATATCTTCTTCGGCACCTCGAGCTTGGCGAGCCAACGAAGACTCCCTTCGGGCCCGGCTATGGGCAGATGACCCATTTCCCGGGCGGTCCGTGTATGAACCCCTAGGGAAGGAAGCTCGTTTTCGGACCAAAACGTACCATCTACCAGAAGGCAGTGTGCGCCGGAGACAAAAGAAACAAAAGCGGGTGAGATCTTCGGTAGGGCAGGCGCATAGACCACTTGTTTGCCCTCGGGGGAGAAAAGGGAAAGTGCAACAACTTGTCCGCAAGTTGCCTTGCCTGCTGCATAGGGAGGAGGGGAACCCTCAAGATCCAGAGCCTCAATGGAAAGATTGCCGATCGTCACAGGGTAGTGCCAGATCGTAAGCGAAAGATACTTTTCCAACGTTGGAAAGATGGGAAAGTCTTCTCGAAGAAGTCTTTCCACTTCCGGTGTGCAAATGACTTCTAGTCGGGAGCCTTCCCTCAAGCTCAAAAGCCCTACCGTATGATCAATCTGTGCGTCCGTAAGGGCGACCGCCCGGATGGGAGTCCCCCGGAGCCCGCCTTCCTGCGGGCTTAGTTCCTCCGCAAGAGCTAGCTGGACGCGCACATCTGGGGAGGCATTGCAAAGCACCCATTGGCTACGGTCGGCGGAAACAGCCACGGAACTCTGGGTGCGCTGCGCCTGCCGATCCAGTCGAGCCTGGCGGCAATTGCTACACGCGCAGTTCCACTGCGGAACTCCTCCCCCGGCAGCTGAACCAAGGACGATGAGCTCCATGGAAGGATCTGAAACGTGAAGAAAACAAGGGCACGCCCGCCGGGCGCGCCCTTTTTTCTAAAAAGGCATAACCGGCGACCGACCGTTCCGCGTGTTGCCGTTAGGCTACAAAAACGTACGTGGTCACTTCCATCGAGAGGTTCACTTCCTCAAAGTCGGGTCTCTCCCAAGCCATACTCGCCTCCTTTCGAAAGGTTTGCTTGCTACTCTTTTCATACTTGGAGAACGTTTTGGGTGCAAGTTTTTTTTGCCTTCTCACCTGTGTCTGCCCTCTTCACTCCTGGGGTTCTTCCAGCTCGTTGGGTTTTGTTCATCCTCATTCGGTTTTCTCAGGGGCTCGAGCTCGTTGGAGCTCATAGAGCTTGGAATACCGCACTAGCGTGGCTACGGCTGTCATCCAGGCAATGTAAAAACCCGGATAGCCATCCAGAAATCCGAGCCGGAGGATGTACGAGCGAAAAAATCTCCAAAATGTTCGAAAAAGAGTTTCGGCCAACGACCACTGTTTACCCTCCTGAAGCTTTTCCCTTCCGAAGGCTTCCGCAAAGGTAACGATTTTCGATAGATTAGCGGTCACGGTCGGAAAAGAGTAGTGGAGAAGGTCACCTCGAAGGCGCTTGATCCGGCCGTCCAGAAGCACTCGATCATGCTCGGAGCTTCCTCCCCAGGTGCCACGGTCCTTGCGAAAAAGCCGCAGGCTATAATCTGGGTACCAGTCTCCATGAAGAATCCATCGGTTAAGGAACCACGTTCTTCGGGGAAATTCCGCTCCGTCCCAATGCAGGTGGTCCTCTTGAAAAAAAAGAAAAATGTCCTTCCGAAGCTCTGCAGACACCTCCTCGTCGGCGTCCAATGCGAGAATCCAGGGTTGGGTGGCTAGACTCAAAGCCACATTTTTCTGATCCCTGCGACACGTCCAGGGTCGCTCTTCCACTCGGGCTCCCAATGAAAGAGCCACTTCGGCTGTTAGGTCGGTGCAATCATTAATGACCACGATGATCTCCCGGACCCAACCTGCAACACTTCCGAGGCTACGGGGAAGATTGTGAGCCTCGTTACAAGCGATCATTGTGACAGAAATAGGGAGCGGTTCCATGGTACGCGTAGGTACCTTATCCAAGGGGTAGCTTCATAGGCAAATTCTCCAAAGAAGGTCCAGGTCGCAAAGGACTAATGTGTCCCAGGAAGGGGTACTCGAAACGCACCCCCAGCCGGAAGGACGCAAAGTTTCCCTTGCGAGAAAAACCGGCGATTTGCTAAGGGAAAGGAGCAAAATTGGTATCCCCCAAAAGGATTGTGGGATAACCCAGGGGACTGGGGGATGGAGACCGTACAACCCACTCTTTCCGTTGTCCTGGTGACCCGGGACACCTGTTGGTTGACTTGCCAGGCGCTTGAGTCCCTGTATGCCGAGTCAAAGGAGACGGCGGTTGAAGTGGTCGTGGTTGATAACGGTTCTGCCGACGGTACCCTTGAGATCGTAGAGAAACGCTTCCCCCAGGTTCAAACCATTCGCTTTACCCGGAATGCTGGGTTTGCCAAGGCGGCCAATGAGGGGGCGCGTCGTACGACAGGACGCTATCTTCTTTTCCTTAACTCCGATGTCTACCTCTTACCCGGGAGTATTTCTTGTGCCCTTGCTTGGATGGAAAAGCTACCGTCCTGTGGGGTGGTGGGCGCCCAGCTCTACCACGAGGATGGGAGGCCTCAGAATTCGATTGCTCCCTTTCCGAATTTCCTTACGGAGCTTTTGGGAAGATCTCTTGTACGCCGGCTCTTTCCCAGCTTCTATCGAGGCAAGGAACGGAGGCCGACGCAACCACTACCGGTCGACTCAATCATTGGGGCCTTTTTTCTTGTGCGCCGGGAGGTATGGGAAAAACTGGGCGGATTTGATGAAGGTTTCTTTTTCTTTCTGGAGGAAACAGATTTCTGCCGGAGAGCTTGGGATGCCGGCTATGCAGTCTACCACCTACCGGAGGTGGCGGTAAGGCACCGCCAGGGTGCTACGGCCAAGCAGTGGGAGTTGCCGGCTCGGATTGAGTACTGGCGCTCGCGGTATCGGTATTTCCGTTTGCATGCCCCTGCCTGGGAACGGGGAATGGTGTTTGCGATCCTCCCGGTGCGTCTGTTTCTGGAGTGCGTAGGGGACACGCTTTTTGTCCTGGGCTCCCTTGGTAGGATCCCCAAGTGGCGAAGGAGAGCTCGGGTCCGCTGGGGGATTTTGGGGTGGCATGTGCGCGGTTGTCCCCCCACGGAGGGCCTTCCTCGTGACTAACCGAGATATTGCCATCGTGATGGTCAACTCGATAGGAAAGGGGGGTGGAACCGATGACCAGTCTCTCCTTTTGAGTCGTGGCCTTCGACAACTGGGCTATTCCGTCGAGCTGGTTGCTCCACCGGCGTCCTGGCTTTGGGAAGAAGCGGAGCGCTGGGGGATACCCCGTAAGCCTGCCGCACGGACCAAGGGAGGGCTTATTGGGCAGCTTCGCAGACTTGCTTCCAGCACAGGCGCTCGCTGTATCCTTCACGCTCATCACGGCCGGGATTACTGGCCGGTGGTCGTTGCCGCGCACAGTCTTTTACCCAGGCCCAAAATTGTCCTTTCCCGTCACCTCGCCAAAAGTCCTGGTTCTTTCGCAAGCCGTTTGTGGCTTTTGAGTTTGGTCGATGCCTTTGTAGCCGTGTCCCGGTTCACGGGCCAAGTCTTGCGGGAAGGAAGGATGGAGTTGGCCTCACCCGAGCCAGAGAGGCGTTTTCGGCCTGGCATGCGGGGAGACGCCCAAAAAATTCGGGTAATTCTTGGGGGTATCGATCCGCAACGCTTTTCCCCTGGAGAGGGTTCTTCCTTCCGAAAACGCTGGGGGATAGGCCCTGAGGAATTTCTTTTTGTACTGGTGGGCAACTGCGATCGCCCTAGGGGCAAGGGGCAACTCCTTTTGTTGGAAGCGACTCGGCGGCTCAGGGCCTCTTTCCCTCAAGCGCGCTGGCGTTGTGCCCTGGTGGGCAGGGGTTCCTTGGAATCCATCCTCAGGGACAGGGTCGCACAATGGGGGTTGAAAGGCCAAATCATTCTCTGGCCCTATGAAGAACGAATTGAGGAGGTCTATCGGGCAGCTGACTGCCTGGTGCATCCTGGGGGAGGAACGGAGGCTTTTGGGCTAGTCATTGTCCAGGCTTTTGCCTGTGGAATTCCGGTAATTGCCGGCCGGCTGGATGGCATTCCGGAGGCATTTGAGATTGGACAATGCGGGCGACTTGTGGATCCGGACTCGGTCGAGGACCTGGCACAAGCCATGGCTGAAACGATGCAGAAAGGAAGGCTAGCCTGGGAAGAGAAAATCCGGCTCCATAGGCGGGTAGCCAGTGCGTTTTCCTACGAAAAGTTTGCTGGTGAAATGGCCGATCTTTACGCCGAGCTTTTCCGGGTTGGTTTGCGTCGTTCGTGACTTGTGCAACGATCGGAGTAAGAAGGCCAGGGCTCAGGCCGGGGGAGTCTGAAAAAGCTCTTTGCACCATTGTCTCGGGAGGGAGATGCAGTTTGGCCGCGCCGTCATGGTCGTGCAGCCCCTCGCTAGCTCGGTCCCCCTTTTTCGACTTCCTCTTGGAAGGTAAGGGCGGCTCGACGAATCGCTTCGGCTAGGTGTTCGTAGGGCTGCGCAAACTTGGGTCGGAACCAGGGGTAAAGACCCAGGAGATCGGAAAGAACCCGAACCTGCCCGTCGCAGTTGGGTCCTGAGCCAATCCCTAGGGTAGGAATGGGAACTGCCCGGGAGATCTTTTGGGCGACCTCGGGAACCACGGATTCCAAAACGAGGCTAAATACCCCTGCCTCTACCAGCGCTTCTGCGTCCCTTTGCAGTGCGTCGACCTCTTCCGGGGTTTTCCCCTTTTTTCGGTATCCGCCTTCCTCCCGGATCCGTTGAGGAAGCATCCCAATATGGCCCATCACAGAAATACCCTCCTTTACGAGTGCTTCAACCTGGGGCTTCACGGTTCTCCCGCCTTCGAGTTTGACCGCCTGGGCTCCAGCCTCCAAGAGTTTGCGGGTATTGGTCAGGGCTTCCCGCGGGTTGGGATAGGTTCCGTAGGGAAGGTCTGCGACGAGGAGAGCTCGGCGGACTGCCCGGGATACGGCTGCTGTATGGTGGATCATGTGCTCCAAGGTGACATAGGTGGTGTCAGGAAAGCCTAACACTACCATGCCAAGCGAGTCGCCCACCAAAATAACCGGGATTCCCGCCTCGTCCAGGAGGCGGGCAGTGGGATAATCATAGGCGGTGAGTACCGCGAGGCGCCTACCGGTTTGCTTTGCCTGTCGGACCCACTGAGGGGTGATTTTGAAGGAGTTCACGGTACAGTTCTTCTACGGTTCGTGTTTGCCCAGGAAGGACTAGGGTGGGGCAGATCTCGGAAAGAGGGCCCAGCACAAACAGTCGGACGCTGGCGCGAGGATGGGGAATGACCAGATCGGGCTCGGCCAGCATGAGGTTTCCATAGTAAAGAATATCCAAATCGATGGTTCTCGGACTATTCCGTTCCTTGGAAGGTCGACGCCCAGCCACCTTTTCATAGGTTTGGAATAGGGAAAGGAGCTCGCGGGGGGGCTTTCTTGTCTCTATTTCCGCAACGGCATTGAGAAACTTGGGAGAACCCGCGGGACAATCAACCGGTTCTGTTTCCCATATCGAGGAGCAGAGGAAGTGACCTTCGCTTAAGGAGTGAAGAAACGCGATGGCCCGTGCCATCTGGTGCTGACGATTGCCCAGATTGGTCCCGATGCCAATTCCCACTTTCAAGGCCTGTTGGTGTTTGTTACCCAAAGATCCTCGAACCGTACAAAGTGTACCCCTGTTAGGGCCATTTTCCGAACAAAAATCGGCAAAAAGCGCGTAGCCGGTTGCAGGAGCTAGCGCGGATGTCCTCCAACCGTTCAGGCAACCTCCAGACGGCAGAGCGAACAAGGTTCTAAAAAAGACGGGGCTTTGGCCGTCGGAGGCGATCGACCCCGAGGTCGGGCCAAAACAGCAACGGTAGAGAGCGCTGACGCAGAACCACTGATGGGCAAGCCGTCATAAAATACGGGTGGATTTTGCCGCGACTCGAAGCGTAGAAGTAAAGAGACAACGGCTTCTCAAAGCCAGGGAGGCACATCGGTCCAAACTTCTCCCGTGGGGTGTGTCTGGCGTCGTCTTTTTCCCGGGACTCTCTTAGCCAGAGGAGTCGTAGGGGCAAAAGAAGGAACGGTCCAAGGCAAGGATTTCCCAGAACCAGCAAAGGAGGTAGTTCCAGTCGATCTGGTGCTTAAACCCCGTTTTGGCTAGCGGAACACCGTTCGGAAAGAGGTGTCTACCGCACCCAGAGGGACTCGAACCCCCAACCCTCGGTTCCGAAGACCGATGCTCTATCCGATTGAGCTATGGGTGCCAAGCGAGCACGAAGAAAAGCGTGAGAACTGGAGGAATCTTATTCGTTAGTCGTCCAAGAGTAAAGGGGCTTAAACGGGGTTGGCACAGGTTCGTCAAGGGGATGCAAAAGTCCGGCGGGAACCGAAAAATCTAGCTCTTTTTTTGCGGCAATCTTGCTGGCCTCCTTCCAAGCTTTGAGGGATAGTTTTTGGGCCAGGTTTGTACGGGCACTTTTCCCCCGCTTAGGGAGAAAGCAACGAGGAATCTGGCCGGAAGCAAGGTTTCCCGTCGGGAAGGAGCGACAAGCCAAAAGCCTGTGGGATCCGGCCGTCCGGGTTGTTGCCAGGTCAACAAAGGGGTTTTAGGAAGGAAGAGTCGCTTATATGAAAGAAAGCAAAAATCCTTTTTCTTCAGAGAAAACGTGCTCTTATAACACTTATAATGAGTACGCATGATGGTCTTGAACCAGACAGAATGGTCAAGAAATCCCTATAAGAGAAGTCTCGGGTTGTAGCGCGGCTTAGACGCGACATGTGACCTAACAAAACGATGTTTATCCAGCGCTAACCATTCCATGCGAACACCGTAGCTACGATGGGTCGGTAAAGTGATCGAACCCTTGTTGCGGAGCTACTTCTCCTGGGAATATTTTTGGTGTGTGGCAATCGGGTTGAGTGCATGGCGAACAGGTGGTTTTTAAGGGAAACGTTTTTCCAAGGGCCAAGATGGGAAGGAGGCATTTCGTTTGTGAAGATCCAAAATGAGGATGGGGAAAGGCACTAGGAGGAAAAAAGATTTTTTTGGGTTGTGGTCTTTTTTCTGAAAAAAGGATGGTCCGGAAGCTACATGGGTTTCGGTTCCGTTAGCTAGCGATTCGCTATAAAGCCGGGATGAACGATGAGGAAAAAAGGGGATCGTATCATGGTGTTCGGCGCAAAAAACGGAATGGGTTGGGGAAAACGAAAAAGGAATAGGGATGGGAAACTGCGAAGTTTTGCGAGCCAAGCATTGGTTGCAAGAGTTACTTTGGGGATTCCTGTATGAAGATCCAGGCAGGAGGTTGGGGTTGAAAAGGAGCGATAAAAAGCTAGAGTATCAAGTAAGAAAAAATATGAAAGGTTACCAAGAGATTTTTTACCTATTGGGAAGGATTTTGCTTTCACAGATTTTTCTTCTTAGCGCTATACATAAAATATTGACCTGGCAAACGACGGTGGGATGGGTAGCTTCTCGGGGGCTTCCTGCGGCTAGTTGGCTTCTGGGCGTAGCTGTGGTGGTAGAGCTTTTCGGGGGCCTTTCCCTTCTGTTGGGATGGCGGCTTGTGCTGGGGGCCTCTCTTTTACTGATCTATCTTATTGGTGTGACGTTTCTTTTTCATTCATTTTGGACGTTCCAGGGGGCGGAACGGCAGATGCAGTCGATCATGTTTTTGAAAAATCTCGCAATCGGCGGTGGGTTGTGCCTGCTCGTTAGCATGGGCTCTCGGCAGGGGGGATAGGAGCGATGGGAAGAGAAACCACGGGCGAGGATGCTGCCGCGACGGGGGCTTTGAGGCCTGGCAGCCACTTTTTCGGGCTTGAGATCCGGTGGGTTAGAATATTCTTGGATGTTGGAATCGACAATACAGTAGGCGTAGACCTAGCAAGAGCGGGTGGTAGGCTCGGGAAGAGAGCGAACGAGGTTCGACGGTACGTGGTAGCGCCTCCGATGGGTGATTGGGGAGAATAGCGCAAGACTGCGAGACTTCTAGTGATCCTTTCGACTCTATGAGCGCATAAGAGGGTAGGGGGTTACGCAAAAAAAACCGTTGCAGTCAGAGAGAATCCAGGATGCAACGGCTTGCAGGGTGAAGCATAAGAAACGAGCGGGTTCCATGCGCAGGACAAGCCCTCTTTTTACCCTTCAAAAGGTCTGAGCCCCGAGCGCCAAACGGAGGTTTGCTTTCGGAAAGGACCTTTCGAAAAGAACGAGGCAATCTCACGGGAAGGTTTTCCCAAGCCAATCCGCTCCGGCGCTTTTTGCCCTAGCTTCGGAGGAAGAGTGGCGGCTTTTACTCGCAGAGCCGAAAGTAGGGCCCTACAGAGAGCGTTGGCCGTTTTTTTTGGGAATGGCGCGAGGGGGTCACACAAGGGGGTTGACAATTTTGGGAGAAAGGGTAAGGGTTTACACCCGCTAGAAACCTAAAAAAGGAGGTAGTGTGATTGGACGCACTGGGGATCCACCTGATTATCGAGCTCAAGGGTTGCAATCCCCGGCTGCTGGACGATCTGCCGTATGTGGAAGAGACCCTTCTTGAAGCAGCCAAGCTGGCAAACACCCGTGTTATCGGAAAATTTTTCCACAAGTTTTCCCCGGTGGGTGTTACGGGGATTGTGGCCATTGCGGAAAGCCACCTGTGTATCCACACATGGCCTGAGTATGGATACGCAGCGGTCGATATGTTTACTTGCAAGCTGGATTTTGAATCAGACAAGATCGTTAACTATCTTTTGTGGCGGCTGCGGTGTGTTCATCCGGAAGTAAAGTTTCTTGAGCGAGGTAAACCTCCGTTTCCTCACATCTCTCAGGTAACTCCATGTACGAAGGAAAATTGAATTGGTTGTTGGAGAGACTCCATCCGGATCTGTTTCGTGGAGTTGCCCTAGAGAGTATCGTTTACAGTGGGCGAACCCAGTTCCAGGAAGTTTCCATTGTTGACACCCCTTCGTTCGGGCGGTTGTTGCTGCTCGACGGAAAAACGCAATCTTCCGAGCTTGATGAGTTTGTCTATCACGAAGCGCTGGTTCACCCCGCCCTCGTAGCTCATCCTCATCCTGTTTCGGTGTTTATTGGCGGTGGCGGAGAGGGAGCTACAGCCCGGGAAGCTTTGCGTCATCGAACGGTGCAGAACGTAACCATGATTGACATTGACCAGGAAGTAGTAGAACTCTGCCGGAAGTACTTTCCAGAATTTTCCCGAGGGGTCTTTGAAAACCCTCGGTTCGACTTCCGGGTCGCTGATGCCAGAAGGTTTTTAGAAGAGGAAGAACGTCTTTACGATGTGATCATTCTGGATCTCACGGATCCTGTTGAAGAAGGACCTTCGGTCTTTCTTTACACGAAAGAGTTTTATGAACTCCTCCGGAACCGTCTAACCCGGGAAGGGATCGTCGTCACACAAGCCGGTCCTGCAACGCTTTTGAATTATCAGGAAGTCTTTTCACCGGTCTTCCGAACCTTTAAGGAGGTTTTCCCGGTGGTACGCGCCTACACGGTCCCTATGCTTTCCTTTGGATTCACATGGGGTTTTGTGATGGGCAGTCTGGGAAGGGATCCGGCGGCAATGGAGGCTAGCGAAGTGGACCGGATTTTGGAGGCCCGTGGTGTCCAGGAAGAACTGCGCTTTTACGATGGGATTCAACACATAGGGCTTTTTTCCCTGCCCCGTTATCTTCGAATCCGACTCGAGTCAGAGACTCGCGTGGTGACGCAAGCCCATCCCACCTTTCTTTTTTAGCAAAACGGGGGAAAGGCAAAGGGCGGGTCAGATCCCCCTACCTTTCCAGGGACAATAAACAAGGGCTCTGGCTTGCATCTGGTACCAGCAGGGTAGGGTCAGCCATGGGCAGTTAAAAGCCGCAAGTGAGCAGCTCCGCTTCCTATCCAGTGGAAGCCCACCGAACCCGATCCAGACGACGGAGGAATGCGTCGGCTCGTTCCAGCTCTCGAACGGCCGTTTTCAGGATCTCTTCCGAAAGCTCCTTGCGTTTCTCGGGATTTGACCAGTAATCTTTCCACCGAGCCAGCGTAGATTCGACCTGAAAAAGCCCGTTTTGGAACGAAACGGGAAGCCGTGCAGCCTTCTGGCGCCACTGCGCAAGTTTTGCCTGCAGGGTCTCTCCTAACACATGCAGGCGAGCCAAAAGGATTGCTTCGGGGCGCGCTTTTTTCAAGTTCCACACAAGCCCAAGGCGATGCAGAATCCAAATCGCCCACTTGGTAGGATCCCACTGCCACGGGAGTACCCCGTTCCGATAGTCGTACGCGAAGGCATGGTGGAAATTATGGTACCCTTCCCCGAAGGTAACCAGGGCCAACACCCAGCTATCGCGGCACGTACAATGGATCGAATAAGGCCGTCTGCCCACCATATGGCACAACGAATTGATGAAAAAGGTCATGTGCTGCACAAAGACTATCCTTGCAATCCCCGGGATAAGAAAACCACCCAACGCTCCAACAGGCCCCTTGTAAAGAAAACCGAGAAGTGTGGGCAAAACGATCCCCATCCCGACAGCTAGGGGCACATAGTAGCGCTTCTGCCAGGACGCGAATGGATCAGCGAGGAGATCTCGAACGTTGTCAGCGTTATTCCTGTTTTCCCCGTAGAGCAGCCAACCAATATGAGCATGAAAGAACCCTTTCGTCACATCGTAAGGATCGCCATCACGATCCACAAACTTATGGTGATACCGGTGATCAGATGCCCATTCGATAACAGTTCCTTGGAAGGTGGCGGCTCCAAACAGTATGGTAAAAAGCTTAATCGGCCAAGCCGCCTCAAACGCATGATGAGAATAAAGCCGATGGTACCCCAGGGTAATACTCAACCCGGTCAGGATGAAGAAAAGAACAAACAGGGCAAATTGGTACCAATCCCAGCCGAAAACCCATAGGTAGAGAGGTACCCCTACCGCCGCCGCGACAAGCGTCCCAGTTAAAAAAAAGAAGTTAAGCCAATGGATTTTTCGTTTTCCTGTTGTGTTTGTTTGCGACATTTTTCCCTCCTCTCTCCAATAACGGCCTTTTTCCCAAGGCCGCTTTCGAAATTCGCTCCTCGCAAAAGACGGCACCCTCCGGCCTTAACCCCATAAACCGCCACCTAACGGACCGCCTTCTGCCAAGGGTCCCTAAGTTTACCTGAGGACCTCTTTGCGACCAACCTTTTTTGTCTTGCTTTTGTGCTGCTTGCCGAACCTGGACCTTCTTTGAGCTTCTCGGTCCAACCGGGTAGGCAAGGATGGTTTTTTTAAAGAAGCGTACCTCTTTGCCATCCTCCAAGGAGTAGGATTGTTGAGTCAACCCCCCAAGGGTCCTGGCCCTTTGCGTGCGTAAGAGGAACTACTTCTCTGGGAAGAGAGAGAAAGAGACAGCCGCGCTCACGTCCAGCCAGCTCGTAGGAAATCGACCTGTGTCCGATGGTCTTTCGCCCCGATCCCCAAAGGCTTAACAATGCTCGGATTGTGGCGGTCCCGAAGCCAAAAGCGGAAGTCTGCCATTTTGCCGAAGCTCCCTGCCCATGGAATTTGCCCGCAGAGGATTTGGGGGTTGCCTATAGCTAAGAAATCTAGGGAGAGATAAGGCTCTGTGGATGGTAGTCTATCCGCATGAGGTTAAGTGCATGGGCCAAGCAGTAGCGCGTTGGCCACAAGATGGCTTGGGGGATGGGGTAGGATGGGCGTTTGCCTGTTCCCGCAGAGCAGTTACCGACCGGGACGGTAATCGTGCATGGGGAGTGGGCACCATCCGATGGCGTGGCCCTCTACGCGCGGGTGTCGAAGCGGCGATCAAACAGCGGATTGCGAGAGACCATTGGCTTGGGTTCTGCGAGTTGGCTCGCAAGCAAAGGGTTGCAGATCGCCAAGGCCGTCAAGAAGGTCGGCTTCGGGAGGAACGGCCTACGCAGAGGGCTCCTTGGGCAGGTCTGTGATCGGAAGGAAAGCGTCATCCTCGGCGAGCACCGCCGCCAGCTCATGCCTTTTGCCTCCGAGCACCTGGAAGGAGCATTGGGCGCGCATGGTCGATCTATCCTGGTGGTCGATCCCAATGAGATGACTGGCGATATCGTAGGCGACCTGGATGAAGAGATCGTTCCCTTGTGTGCCAGGCTCTACTGAGAAGAAATCCGCGCAGAACCGCACCAAAAACGCGCTTGCAGCCATTCACAAGTACGCTCGCCATTTTCCCATAGGAGAGAGGTTTGACGCTGACACCGAAAACCGCAAGAGCTTTGGCGTCCGAACGGCTCTGCGGCGCTCTCCGGGACGGGGGTGGAGCGGAGTTTTTTCTATCAGATGCGGCCTGGCGTTTCGCTAAAGAAACGTAAGCGATTCTTCCTGTCGCGGTTTGGGCTCACCGCACAAGAGTTTCCTACCCTCCGGGTTGGACCTCCAAGGAAAGACGGCTTCGAGCCGGGAAGGGCGGCCCGAGGTCATTGAGGAAGTTAAGGAGGGGACCCAGAAGAGCGGAAACGCCGATCGGCAAGCTTAAGCAAAAGAAAGCCGGGATCGAACGTTTTGTACAAGAAAAAGCGGCGGATGGCCATCCTTGGGACGAAGCTTAATCGGCTCTTGGACGATCAGGAGTCCGGAGCGGATCCGTCTCTCTTTGGCTTCCCGCCGCCTCTTCCTGTAAAGAGTTTTCCTTGGTAGAGAACGGATACCCGATTCACTCGGACTGGAAAAGAGGGATAGGCAAGCGGAGCGGACAAGCCACTTCCATGTGCTCGGCTCGAAGGACAAGACCGCCGGTAACCCGTCCTGCCAAGCCACGGTATCCACGGACGGGAGCCTATCGGCTCGGGCGTTGTGGGTGCCGGACGGATGGGGGAGTCCGAGCCAATACCTGGTTCTTAAGGGCGTGCGCTTTCGCCTACGGCCAGGAGGCGATCCTCAAGGCGCTCGCCACCAGGCAGCGATGGTGACCGGGATAGCCAAGAGAGGCAAACTCGCCCGGAAGCGGGAGCGATTTTGCGCTTGAGCTACCGCTTCGTGCAGGAACGGAAGGGGGAGCCTGTTTGCGAGCGTGGAGGGCGCGGAGCGGTTTCCTTGGTGACACACCGCATTGCCGGAGCGGTCGGCATCGACGCGAACGAGGATGATCTCGGCTTAGGGGAAGTTGGAGCGCTTTGGTAATCTTCTGACAATCTGCGGGATCCAATGGAATCTCCTTGGCAAGAGCCAGGAGCAAGCCAAAGCGATTTTTGCTGATGCATGCAAAGAGATCGCCCGGGCCTGTGCCGAATCGGGTAGGCCGCTTATGATCGAACGATGGGATCTTGGCAAGAGGAAGCTCACGCTTGAGTCGGTGAATCCCGTTCCGGATGGGTTGCTTTTCTTTCCTTCGCCTACGCCAAGGCGATCGCGGTGGTGAAGTCGGCTTTTTTGCTGCCGCAGTCGAGGTGAACCGAAGTCGACACGGCCTACGGGCCTGGGATGGACGTGGTCAACTATGCGCCTGGTCACGGCACGAGTTCTTAGGAGAGCGCGGCAACCTGCTGACGCCCGGAGAGGGTTGGGTCTCTCCACACGCGTATCCGCGCTAGAAGCAGTCGTGCCAACTCCCAACAGCGGCCATGTCATCTTCTCGGACCGGAAGCAATCGGACGGAGCATGTATGGTCATTTCTATGGTGGAGGGTCGGTGGAGACTCAAACGGGCGCATGCAGCCCATGCCCGGTCGGGAGGCAATCGGCTGCCTCCCAGGCTGCGGCGTCCGAAAACGGGACATTGGGCGCTATCTGGGCTTTGCCGATGAAACGCTAGCACGCGAATGGTCGCCAGCGGTCTTGGGCTAGGGTAGCGGACGAGTTTTGCTGATAGAGGAAGGGTTGGCACTAGTTTTAGGACCAGTTCTTGAGGGTGAATCTGGGTTGGAAAAGCCTGGGTATCCTTTCCTTCCCTTGCATCCAAACGGGGTTGCCCTTGGGTTCGAACTCTTAGGAAGCTTCTCGGAAAGAGGCAAGCGATGCATATCTTTTTTAAGAGGAAAGACTGGGTCATGGCGCAGGGAGAAGATCGACCGTTATATCCACCGTTTGTCTGGTTCCTTGTGGGAGCGACCGCTACGGGAAAGAGCGAGGTTGCTTTCCTTTTGGCTCAAAAGCTTGGGGCTGCCATTCTCTCCCTGGATTCCATGCAGGTCTACCGTGGCTTAGACATTGGCACGGCCAAGCCTTCCGCGGAGCAACGCGCGCAAATACCCCATGGCGGGATTGATCTTGTGGACTGGTGGGAGTCGTGGAGCGTTGGCCATTTTGTCACCCATGCGAGTTGGTTTCTGGAAGAGCAAGCAAAACAGGGACGAGGAGTGATCGCGGTGGGAGGGACCGGGCTTTATTTCCGAGCTCTTACACGCGGTCTTTGTGGGGCCCCAGCCCCTGATCCCCAGTTACGCCGCATGCTGGAAGCCCTTCCTGAGGAGGAACGGGTGAGGCGACTCTGGATCGAAGATCCGAAGGCAGCTCAACAAATTGATCTTGCCAATCCTAGGCGGGTACTCCGTGCACTTGAGGTGAAACTCCAGACAGGGATATCCCTTTTGGATTGGCAGAAGACCACCACAAAGCCCCGGATTCAGCAGTTTCGAGCCATCTGGCTGGATCGTAGGCGGGAGGAGCTAAAGGAGCGCATTAGTACAAGAGTTCAGAGGCTGCTTGCCGAGGGGTGGATCGAGGAGGTTCAAGGGCTGGTCAAAGAGGGTGGGTATGAAGCGGTGGAAAATTGCCCCGCCATTGGATACCGGGAAATTGCCCGCTGGCTCAAGGAGGGGGGCACGCTATCCAGGCTTCAAGAAGCAATTGCCAGAAGGACCTGGCAGTATGCAAGGAGACAGTTGACGTGGTTTCGCCAAGAAGTAAATGTTGGATATCGAATGATGGAACGCGGAGAGGAACCAGCCAAGCTCGCCGAAAGCTTGCGATTGGAACTATTGGCGACTGGATGACCCCAGACGTCGTTCACACGCGGCCGAGGGAACGGGCGCTTTTGGTAGGGGTGGAAACCCCTCAGGAACCCCATTGGATGCATGAGGAATCCCTAGAGGAACTCTCGCGGCTCGTACAAAGCGCTGGAGGGGAGGTGGTTCGTCAAGAGACTCAGCGGCTTGATGCCCCCACGGCTCCTTACTATGTGGGAAGAGGCAAAGCGAAGGAGCTTGCGGAGCTTTGTTTTGGTCTGGGGATTGATTCTGTCATTTTTGATGACGAGCTCTCTCCGGCTCAAAGCCGCAATCTGAGTAATCTTTTTGCCCGCAAAGTCCTCGATCGAACCCAACTCATCCTGGATATCTTTGCACAGCGGGCGCAAAGCCGTGAAGGAAAACTCCAGATTGAACTGGCTCAGCTGCGTTATCTTTTACCTCGGCTCACTCACATGTGGGCGCACCTGTCTCGCCAGTATGGGACCATCGGAACTCGTGGCCCGGGGGAAACCCAGCTGGAGATGGATCGCAGGCGGGTTAAAGAGAGAATTGCGAAGCTCAAAAGAGAACTGGAAGAGGTGCGCAGACGGCGGGCTGTCCAGCGGGGGGCACGGGTTCGGAAGGACTGGACTTGTGTTTCGCTCGTGGGTTATACCAATGCGGGTAAGTCGACCCTCTTTAACTATCTGACCCGGGCGTCTGTGCCTGCGGAGGACAAGCTTTTTGCTACCTTGGACCCGACCACTCGGGTGTGGGAGTTGCCGGACCGGAGCAAGGTTCTTTTGACCGACACCGTGGGCTTTATCCGGAAGCTTCCCCCGAGACTGATTGAATCCTTCAAGGCTACGCTAGAAGAATTGGAAGGGGCCGATCTCCTGCTCCATGTGGTGGATCTTTCCTCCCCCAATTACGAAGAACAAATCCGCGCAGTAGAAGCTGTTCTGGATGAGCTAAAGGTCGCTCACAAGCCGACCCTCGTCGTGTTCAACAAAGTGGATCGGGTGGCAAATCGATCCATTGTAGAAAGGGCCTTGGCGTTACGTCGTCGCTCGATCGCCGTTTCGGCCCGTACGGGAGAGGGGATCGACAAGCTCTTAGAGGAGGTGCAAGCTGAGACGTCGGCGGGACGGGTCCGGGCAGTCTTCCGGATTCCTTGGGACCATGTAGAGGTTATCTCTGAGCTTTATCGCGAAGGAGGCGTTTTGCAGACCCGATATCGGGAGGATGCGGTGGAGGTGATTGCTTTGGTTTCTCCTGTTCTTCGAGGGCGGCTTTCATCCTTTGTCGTGGAGAACAAGGAAAGGCATCTTTCGGATGTGGATCCCTGCTTGGTCCTTCAAGCAAAGGTTGGAGCCTTCGGCGCTTCTTCCAGTTAAAGAGCTTTCGCGGCGCGTGTTGGGAAGAGCTTCGGATGGCTCCATGGGAAGCTGACCTAAAATAGGGATCACGTATCGCTAGGAAGCTATCGGACTTCCGCACGAGCCAACGGCATATCCAACAAGACCGCCTGATTGGGCTGGAAGCCAAGCAGGTTCTCTTTTGTTGCTCGCCAGGCACCGCCCGCGGCGGAACTTCGCAGGCGGTTCAGCTACCAGGACCATCTGGAACGGTTCCAGCTGTTGTGCGGAAATGAAGTCTTTACTTTCGAGCATGACCTTTGTTTGTAGCGTTGTGGAGGATGGGGCGAGAGCTTGGGCGCTGCGAGAGACATTGGCAGGTGCGGTGGGGGGCTTGTGCGGGATCGGGCCAAAAAGAGGCCGTCGCAACCGTGCGACTATGTTTGTCGGGAGGGGCTGCCAAGAGCTAAAAATATAGCGACGCATAAGGCTGTTCATGGCAGCATATCACAATGAAGTTGAGTGCGTCGGTTAAGCGGCAGGGTGTTGGCTACAAGGCGGCTTGGCGGATGTGGAAGGAGGGGCGTTTGTCTCTTCCCGCAGAATAGTTGCCAACCGGGACGGTCATTGTGCGTGCGGAGGCGGAGCGGCCTGACGGCGTGGCCCTCTATGCGCGGGTGTCCAGCAGGGATGAAAAAGCGGATTGAGAGAGACTATTGACTTGGGTTCTCTGAGTTGCCTCTCAAGCAAACCGTTGCGGATCGTCCGGGCCGTCAAGAAGATCGGCTCCGGCATAAACGGGCATCGTAGAGGGCTCATCGGGCAGGTCTCTGATCGGAAGGTGGACGCCATCCTGGTCGAAAGTGCGACCGGCTGATGGGCTTCGGTTTGGAGTATCTGGAACCGGCACTGGCCACGCAGAAGAGTCGATCCATTCTGGTGGTGGATCCCAATGGGATGACCGACGATCGCGTACGCGATCTGCCTAAGGGGATTGTTTCCTTGTCTGCCAGGCTTTACGAGAAGAACTCCTAGCAGAACTGTGCTAAGAAGGCGCTTGAAGCCATTCACAAGTACGCTCCCCATTTTCCCATGAGAGTGGCGTTTGGCGCTGACCCTGGAAGAGGTTTCGCGTCTTCACACCTATGCGGCGCTCTACGGGCGGGCGGGAGCCAAGCCTCTTCGCCGAAAGGCGGGCTTGTGTGTCGCTCAACGAGAGCAATCGATCCTTTCTGCGGCGATTTGGCCTGACCGGCCCGGTAGCTCCATGCACTCCGGGTCTGAGCTCGAAGGAAAAAGGGCTTCGATCGGCGAAAGGCGGCCCCAGGTGATTGCGGAGCTAAGGAAGGGATCCGGAAAGAGCGGCAAAAGGAGATCCGCAGGCTCGAGAAGAAGAAGCCGGAATCAAATGCGTTGCACGAAAAAAAGCGGCGCTTGGTCATCCTCCCGACCCAGCTTGACGCGCTCCTGGCCGAAGGAGAGTCCCGAGCGAGTGAGTGCCGCCGAGCCATAGCCGCCAGGGAGGCGAGGCTCTCTGCTTTGCGGTTGCGGCTGCCAGACGGGTGGAGAACCCCAGTCAATACCTGGTGCTTGCGGGCGTGCATTTTGCCTGCGGCCAGCAGGCGATCCTGTAGCCCCTCTCGGCCAGCCGGAGGGTAACCGGGACAACCAAAAGGAGGACACTCGTCCGGAAACCGGAGGGATTTGGGCTTAAGCTACCGCTTCGTCCGCGACCGGAAGCGGTGGCGGGCATTTGCCGAGCGTCGCAACACCGACCCCTTTTCCTTGGTGACATACCGGCTTGCCGGAGCGGCCAGCATCGACAGAAACGAGGATCATCTTGCCTTGGCTGAAATGAACCGCTTGGGCGATCTTGCAAGAATTCGCCGGATCCGACGGAATCTCCAGGGCAAGAGCAAGGAGCAAACAAGAGCGATCCTTCGTGATGGGTCCAGGGAGATTCGCCGGGCCTGTGGCGAATCGGGCAACTTCCTTCTGATCGAATCATTGGATCTTCGCAGGAGCAAGCTCAAGCTTGAATCGGTGGCCCCCGTTCGGGCTTGTTCCTTCTCTTCCTTGACCTATGCCAAGGCGATCGCGATGGCTCAAAGTCGGCTTTTTTTGCTGCCGGAGTCGAGGGGATCGAAGTCGACCAGGCTGACACGGCTGTAATGGGCGTGGTCGACCATGGACGCCGCCATGGCACAAGTTTTTACGAGGGCGCAGCCTCGCGTTCTCGCCCGGAGGGGAGTGGGGCTCTCCGAATGCCCATTCGTGCGAGACGCAGTCGTGGCTAGTCGCACTGGCGGTCAGCTCACCTTTGCCCTACGCGCAAGGAATCGGACGAAGTATGTGTGGTCGTTTCTATTGGGGTTCGGAGGCGACTCAAAGCGGCGCATGCAGCGGACGCCGGGTCGGAAGGCGATCGACGGCCTCCCGCGCCTCTGTGCCCGAAAACGCGGGACTGGGCGGTACATGCGCTTTGCCGTTGAAAAGACCGGGACGCGAATCGTCGGGAGCGCTATTCTCCCAGCATTTCGGACGACGTTCCTTAGTGGGGGAGTGGTTATCTATGGTTTTAGGAATGGTTTGGGGTTTGGTACGGATTGCGTTACAAACGGAATGCCTGGTGGAGCCCAAAGTTTTTGCTGTACCAATGGTTTGGAAAAAAGAACGATCGGCTTTTTAGAGGCTTTTCTCTCTTCGATTGACGAACTACTTTTGTGCACGTTTTGCGTGCGTTCGGGGTCGTGGGCTTTCTTGCATCGGAAAGCGACCTATGGCGTGCTCGATTCATCCTCAAGCTCTGGTAAGTCCCGGTGCTTTTCTCGGCGAAGGGGTTCAGGTGGGGCCGGGAGCCATCATTGAGGACGGGTGCTTTATTGGAGACCGGACGTGCATCGGCCCCTACGCCTACATTACGGGCCGGAGCTGGATCGGGAAGGACAACCAGATTGGCTACGGTGCGGTGGTGGGACTTGAGCCCCAGGACCATGCCTTTGCGGGAGATCCTTCTCAAGTGGTCATTGGGGATCGTAACGTGATCCGGGAGCACGTGACCATTCATCGAGCGACCGGGGAAGGGGCGGAAACGCGCATTGGAAACGATAACTACCTCATGGTGGGTTCGCATGTGGCGCACAACTGTCGCATTGCGAACCGGGTCACGCTGGTGAACCATGTCCTTTTGGCAGGCTACGTTGAGGTGGGGGAGGGGGCTACTCTGGGTGGGGCTGCAGTCGTACATCAGCATGTCCGGATTGGTGCTTTTTCCATGACTCGGGGCCAAACGCGGTTAGGCAAAGATCTGCCTCCGTTTTTTGTCGCAAGGGATACGAACGAGGTATGTGGGATTAACCGGGTGGGGTTGAGCAGAGCGGGCTTTTCGGAGGCTGACCGGCGGCAGATCCTGGAGGCTTATAGGATATTGTATCGCAGCGGGCGAAATGTAAGCCAGGCTCTCGAGGAAATGGAGAAGCGCTGGAAGGAGGGTCCAGTCGCAGAACTCATTGCTTTCATTCGTTCCTCACGCCGTGGTATCTGTATGGAACGTTGTTCGTCGCGGTCTTGGGAAACAGGTGAAGAAGGATAGGAGATTTTTTTCGATCGACAAAACTCTCCGATCTCGGGAAGGTGACACAAGCAAGAGCATTCAACCCTAACCCGTTGTGAGGGTCTGCGATCTAACACAATTTTATTCCCCCCGCAGCGGCGGGGTGAAACGGTACCTTTCCGAGAAACAGCGGTATGTAGAATCTAACGGAAAAGATGAACATTATCTTGTCATTCCAGGGGAGCGGACTGGGTCGTGGCACGGGGAGCGGACGCATGTTTATACCGTGGCATCACCCAGGGTAGACCGCACAAGCCGGTATCGGATTCTTTGGAACCTGCGGCAGGTCAGGCTGCTTTTAGAGAAAATCCAGCCGGATGTCATTGAGGTAGGAGACCCCTATCAGTTGGCCTGGGCCGCGTTAGCAACAGGTGCTCGCTTGGGTTGTCCGGTTGTGGGCTTTTATCATTCGCACTTTCCGGATGCGTATCTGCGGACTCTGGCCCGGTATGGCGGCCGGTGGGCCGAGCGGGTCGCCTTTGCGGGAGCCAGGCTGTATATCCGTGAGCTTTATCGGAGGTTTGGGTTTACCCTGGTGGCCAGCCACCGGCTCTACCAGCTGCTTCGCGATTGGGGTGTTGCCAATGTGGTTCGAATCCCTCTGGGAGTGGATACCGAAGTGTTTTGCCCGTCGGGGAAGGATTGGGAGTGGAGAAAAACCTGCGGTGTACCCCGGGATGCTTTTCTTTTGCTCTACGTGGGCAGACTTTCCCGGGAGAAGAATATTGGGACGCTTCTTTCTGCTTTTGCCCGATTGCGCAAGGGGGGCCAACGCCAGTTATGGCTTCTGGTCATTGGTGACGGGCCATTGCGATTTCGAGTTGCTCAAACGGCTCGGGAAGTCGGAGGATTGGTTTGGGTTGAGTACGTGGAATCGAAAGAAGAGCTGGCCCGATATTATCGCTGCGCCGATCTTTTTGTGCATCCCGGGATTGTCGAAACGTTCGGATTGGTTGCTTTGGAAAGCCAAGCTTGCGGTTGTCCGGTCATTGGGATTCGGGGAACCCAGATGGACGAAAACATCTTATGGGGGCTTGAATATTGGGCCGATGCCAATAGCCCGGACTCCCTGGCAGAAGCCATCCTTGGGGCACGCCGGGTCGATCTTTCTCTGTGGGGCCAGAGGGTGGCCAGGGAAGTCCTCCAACATTACACTTGGAAGCATACATTTGGCCGGCTGTGGCAGACCTATCGGAAGGCTTTGGGACAAGAAGATCCGAGCTCTTCTTGCGCTACGAAGACCTCGTTTGTCCGCTAGGGAGGCAATGGGGGTGGGGCTGGAGGAAGAAGCACCTCATTTCGAAACCACAGGGAGGTCTTAGTCTCTGGGTGGGTGGAAGGCGTGCAGCGGGGGATGAGAAGAGGACCTTCGGGCGGGGTCGGAGACGGTTTTCGTTTTTGACCTGATGGATGGCTTATCCTTTCGGACTCGCAGTCTTTTTTTCACTAAAAAATGTTGTCTTTGGCAGGGATTTTCGAGGGCGAGGGGCAGCTGCCTGTCGCAGGAGAAAGCCCAAGTTGGGACTGCGGGAAGCTTGCGTGCCGATTTGTACTTGGAAATGAATCGTAGTTTTTGCACCCTTTGCTCTTGGAGGGGGAGCTCAAGCGACCCAATCTTTTTCAAGGAGTTCCAACCAAAGGAAGTGCATGGAGGAACACTCTTTGGAGACTTTTCAGCAGGCGTGCGCTCTTCCCGTGGCCTTGCGGGCTCGTTTTTTCCAGAAGCAGGACCGGGAGGCAATTCGCCGAATCTGCGCGGATACCGGATTTCTTGGCCATCCCATTGATCCGGTTTTCGAGGATCGGGAGCTTTTTGCCGATTACTTGACGCGTTACTACACCGATTGGGAACCGGAATCTACGCTGGTTTGTGAGAGGGATGGCCAAGTAGTCGGTTACCTAACGGGATGTCGAAAGCCGATCCGCCGCTTTTTGTTTCATCTCCTCTACAATCCATACCTTTTCTTTCGAGCGTTTTACCGTTGGTGGGCTTGGCCTTATCGTTCGTCTACCCGACGTTACCTGCGGTGGGTCCTTTGTAAGGGATGGAGAGAAGTCCCTTATGCACCACGGGGCGTTCCTCATTTTCACATCAATCTTTTACCGCAAGCCCGTAACGTGGCTTCTACGCGCGCACTTATCGATAAGTTCCTTGCCTACCTTGTGGCTTCGGGTGAAAAGTCGGTCTACGGCCAGGTTGTCACCTGGGGAGATCGGAGGAGTGAGAAGCTTTTTCTTCGTTATGGCTTTCGGGTTTTGGACCGGAGGGAATTGACAAAATACCGTGCCTATGTCAAGAGCCCGGTCTTTTTGTGCACGGTATGGAAGGATTTAGCGAAAAATCCTCGCCTTTACGGTTCCTGCTCCCATCGCCGACCGACAACCGCAGGCGCCCAACCCTAATTGTATCGATTCACGATGTGCATCCGGGTGCTTTGCGCGAGGTTGTAGCGATTGGAGAACGGTTGGACCAGCTGGGGGTAGAAAAGAGGAGTCTTTTGGTGATTCCGTGTTTCCATCATCGAGAGACTCTTTTGGACTGTCCGGAACTCTGCCGGTGGCTTTCCCTGGAGCAGGCTCGGGGGAGGGAAATTGTGCTCCATGGCTATTATCACGACGAGCAGGACGTGGAGACACGGGCAACGGAGGTGTTTTGGAGAAGGGTTTACACGGCTGGGGAAGCAGAGTTTCTTCGGCTGCCTCGGAAAGTGATGGTGGAACGGCTCTGGAAAGGGAAAGAACTTTTTGCTTTGTTAGGATGGGATCTTTGGGGTTTTGTCGCGCCCGCATGGCTGTTTTCGGTGGACCTTCTCGAGGTCCTGCCGCTTTTGGGATTTCGCTACACAACCCGGCTTACCGGCATCATCGTTCTGGGAGAAAAAAGACGCCACATTCCTTCTCAATCGCTCTGCTGGAGCAGTCGGTCCTTATGGCGGCGGGTGGTGTCCTGGGGGTGGAACCGGTGGCTTGCCAGGTGTGTACGCGGGGCAGATCCGGTTCGGATAGCCATTCACCCAGGAGATTTCCGGGAAAAAACTCTTTGGAAGGAGATTGACCGAGTCTTGGGCAATCTATTGGCTTTGGGCTACCAGTCTTCCAGTTACCGGGATTATGTTGCGAGTTGACCTTCATCTTCACTCCCGACACTCGGATCGACCCAACGAGTGGATCCTGAGGCGCATGGGCGTCCCGCAGAGCTATAGCTCACCAGAGGAACTGTACCGAAAGCTCCACACGCGGGGAATGAATTTAAAGACCATTACGGATCATGATTCCATCGAGGGGGTGTTGGCCATTGCTCATTACCCGGATGTTTTTCTCAGTGAAGAGGTAACGACGTACTTCCCGGATGGCTGTCCAGTCCATCTCCTGGTTTGGGACATTACCGAGGAGGACCATCGAGAGATCCAGAAGGTTCGGGCCAACATCTACGAGCTGGCCGCTTTCCTTACCGCGAAAGGAATCGCCCACGCGGTTACCCATCCGTTGGTTCCTTTGAGCGACAACTGGACTGTGGACCATTTTGAAAGGCTTTTACTCCTGTTTAAGATTTTCGAGGTCCGTAACGGGAATCGGGAACGGCTCTCGCAGCTTTTGTGTCAATACATTCTCGAGGCACTCACTCCTGAAAAGATCGAGGAACTGGCCAACCGTCACAACCTGCTCCCCACCCATCCGGAACCTCACCGGAAATGGACCACGGGGGGGAGCGACGATCACGGGGGCCTTTTCGTGGCGTGTGCTTGGACGGAATGGGAGGGAAACGGTGGCCCGAAGGAATTTTTTGCAGGTTTATGGCGGGGAGAGGCGCAAGCCATGGGGGAAGCGGGGGACCCGTTTAAATTTTCCAGCAGCCTTTACAACACCCTTTTTGGTTTTTTGCGGGATCGGCTCCAAAGTCGTGCTCCTTTGGCTGCCTCCCTCTTGAGCAAGGTTGCTGAACGATTTGTAGCCGGGAGAAATCCAGCAGCTTTTTCCTTTGGTGAGCGAATCGGTCATGTAGCTGAGGTCATTCGTTCCGGCCAAGTGTTTGAGTTAGTGCGGCCGGGGGAAGGGGGTTTAGCCCGGGAGTTTGCCAAGTTTTTCACGGATCCCAGGCTCCGGGAGGCGCTAGACGAGCGCATTGAAGCCGAGACCCTGCCGCAGCGTCGTTCCTTTCGCGTGGCATCCTACTTGGTCGACGAACTGGGATATCGGCTTTTTGTGGAGTTCGTTCGTCGGTGGGAGCATCAGAATTATCTCGAAGCTCTCGAAACAGCCGCTGGCTTTGTAGCGGTCGCCGGCGCGGTTGTTCCCTATCTCGTAGGTTTCGCACGCCACGCGGTCCCGCGAGAGATATTGGGGGAACTGGCACGGAGGTTCCCTGTGGGAGATGGCTTGTTTAAAGGGGACGAGGGGAGGGCCTGGTTTACGGATACCTTAGAGGATGTCAATGGCGTGGCTCGGACCATTGTGGCTGTGGCTCGCGCGGCGATGGCTCTGGGCCGGAAGCTCACCGTAGTGACGTCGCGTTGTGAGCTCCGTTCCTGGGACATTCCCGTTAAAAATTTTCCGCCTGTTGGCCAGTTCGAGATCCCGGAGTACGAATTGCAAAAGCTTTCCTTTCCTCCTGTGCTCGATGTACTGGAGTGGGTCTACACTCAAGGCTACGGGGAGCTTATTGTGAGTACGCCAGGACCGGTTGGGCTTGTGGCCGTCATGGCAGGGAAACTTTTACGGCTTCCACTCATTGGCATTTATCACACAGATTTCCCTCAATATGCACGGTTCCTTTCCGATGATGCCTTTATCGAGAGTCTTACTTGGAAGTATATGCAATGGTTTTACGGCCAGATGGATCTTGTGTATGTCAACTCGAGTTTTTATCGCCAAAAATGGATTGAACGGGGTTTGGCAGAAGAGAAGTTGCGGATTTTCTGGCGAGGCTTGGACAGCAACGAGTTCCATCCGGGATTTCGCGATGAGCGCTTCTGGATTCGTAGAGGAGCCCGGGGCCCAGTGCTTGTGTACGTGGGGCGAATTTCGAAAGAAAAGGGGTTAGCATTTTTGGTTGAAGTCCTCCGGGAGCTAGAGCGGCGCGGTAGAACGTTTACTATGGCCTTTGTGGGGGATGGCCCCTATCGGAAGGAACTGGGGGAGCTATGGCCAAAGGGGATTTTTACGGGTTTTCTGAGCGGGCCCGAGCTTTCCCAAGCGTATGCTTCGGCGGAACTCTTTCTTTTCCCGAGTACGACGGACACTTTTGGTAATGCTGTTTTGGAAGCGATGGGGTGTGGTCTTTTTGCGGTTGTGACGGATGTGGGCGGGCCGTGCGAGCTTGTGCGTTCCCTGGAAGGTGGGTACGTTGTATCAGCTCGCGACCTTTTGGGGTGGGTGGAAACGATTGAGCGACTTTTGGAATTTCCACCCTCTTGGGAAGCTCGGAAGGCCCTGGCCGAGCGGGTGCGGATGACTCGAAGTTGGGAATCGTCAGTAGAGCGTCTTTGGGCACACCGTTAAGGAGCAGTTAGGTAGCTCGACGAAGCAAAGAGGAAAGGAAGGAAAGGAACCTCAAGCCCCCTATTCCTTACAAGGAAAAGAACAGTGAAAAACGGTCTGGAGCTTCCCCCTTATCAAAAGCGCCGTTGGATTCCCCAGGATGCCGATCTGACCCAACTTTCCACTCTGGAGTCTTTGGTCAACGAACTTTTCCGACGTCTCCACCGGGTGGATACGGTGGAAGGATTGGAAGAGTGGTTGGAGGATGCGAGCGAATTTTTTGCTGCGGTGGACCAGGCACGAACCTGTCGTTACATCGCGATGACATGCCAGACGGATGACCCGCAGCGGCAGAAGGATTACCTTTACTTTGTTGAGACCATTGATCCGTGGCTCAAGCCGAAACGCTTTCAATTATTGAGGGAGCTTTTGGCCCATCCCTCTTTTGGGCTTTTACCTCCGTACTACGATGTTTTCCGCAGGAGTGTAGAAAACGAGGTTAGGATCTTTCGTGAAGCCAACGTGGCGCGGGAAGCGCAGGAAGCCAAATACACCCAGGAATACCAGCGGATCGTGGGAGCAATGACGATCCGCTGGAATGGACAGGAGCTTACGCTAGCGCAAGCAAGCCGGATATTGGAAGAGCCGGACCGGTCGCAACGCCAGAAAGCCTGGGAATTGATCTGCCAGCGGCGGTTAGCAGACCGGCAGCGATTGGAGGAGCTCTTCGATGAACTGGTCAAGTTACGCCATGCCATCGCTTGCGAGGCCGGCTATTCGTCCTACCGGGAGTATGTGTTTGCAAAATATGAACGCTTTGATTACACCCCCGAGGATTGTTGCCAACTGCATGCGGCAATCGAAAGGGAAATCGTTCCTCTTTACCGTTGGGTTCAGGAGCGCCGGCGCGCAAAGTTGGGCGTCGATGTGTTACGGCCGTGGGACTTGATGGTGGATCCCGAAGGGAAACCGCCGTTACGGCCGTTTCAAACGGGGAAGGAGCTTCTGGCAAAAACCCGAACGGTGTTAGAGAGGGTAGATCCTCGCCTGATGGAATTTGTTGATCTTCTCTCGAGCCAAGATCTCATGGATCTAGAGAACCGGAAAGGAAAGGCTCCCGGCGGCTACCAGAGTACGCTAGCGGAGGCAAGGATGCCTTTCATTTTCATGAATGCGGTCGGACTTCATCGGGATGTGGAGACCCTCCTTCACGAGCTAGGTCATGCGTTCCACACGCTGTGTGCCCGTCATCACAAGCTTCTTGCCTACCGGTCCAGTCCTTTGGAGTTTGCCGAGGTGGCGTCGATGTCCATGGAGCTTTTGGGTAACGACGAGATGGAGGTTTTTTACTCTGAAGAAGAAGCTCGAAGAGCGCGCCGAATGCACTGGGAAAACATCGTAAGCTTTTTCCCTTGGATGGCCATGGTAGACGCGTTCCAACATTGGGTCTATACCCACCCTACACATGGACGGGAACAACGGAAAGAAGTCTGGCTCATGCTCATGGACCGGTTCGGCGGTATCGAAGCGTGGGAGGGTTATGAGGACGCGAAAGCCTATCTATGGCATCGCCAGCTCCATATTTTTGAGATTCCCTTTTACTATATCGAGTATGGTATTGCCCAGCTGGGGGCTCTTCAGCTTTGGTTCCAAGCACGGCATGACCGTGCCGGGAGCATTAGCCGGTACTTGCAGGCTCTTTCTCTTGGAGGTTCCCAGCCGTTACCTACTCTCTTTCGTGCTTCCGGGCTTCGTCTAGATGTCAGGGGAGAACTTCTGAGAGAGCTTACGCCAGCGGTGCGCCAGGAACTGGAAAGACTGGAGTGAATTTCCCTGAAAAGGCAGCCGACTGATTGGGAGAAAGCTCGCAGATTTTTGGAGATAATGTCCGAATTGCTCGCTTAACTTCAACACGGTTCGAAGGTACATTTGCTGTGGCTAAACGAGTGAAGGTTTTTGTCCTGCCTCCTTGATTCACTTGGGCCCGTGAGAAAACAGAGCAAGCAGGCCCAGTTTTTTGGGCTAGCTCGTTTCCTTCTTTGGGCATTTCGCAGCGCATTCGGCGCTCTA
>NZ_CAJNOB010000014.1 GCF_905250085.1 Candidatus Methylacidithermus pantelleriae | reverse complement strand
CTCCGAGCTCGGACCTAGAAGGCATGGAACTCTCGGGGGGTCAAGCGAAACCGCGGCAAGAAGGATCGCTTGCTGCACTCTGCTCGGCATACGCCGAGGCTTCCAACCGGCTCGTTTCCGTGGTGCGCGAACATTGCGTCTGGAAGAGGGTAGCCCTGCAGCGGGGCACCTACACCCTGCTGCACTAGGCAACGCCCTTGGGCGCCCAGATGTATAGCAATGCTATCTTCACGGTGTGCAAGATCTACAGGGTAGAAAAAAGACATGGAGACACATCAGGGAGGAAGCGCCGGTTCCGGACTTGCACTCTGACCAGGCCAGCATGCGCTTCGACAAGCGCACGTACACTACGAAGGGTGAGAGCGTTTGGCTCTACACGATCGAGGGACGCATGAGCGTCCCGCTGCGGCTGGCCGGGTAGCCAAAGCGCGTCCGTGCTTCCAATTGGCTGAAGGAAACGGAATGGGTCTTTTGCGAAAGGACGTGGTATCTGAACCTTGTCGTTGAGACAAATAGATAGCCAAGCTGTGGCGTCCGGCGCCGTGCTAGGCGTGGATGTTGGGGGAAAAGAAGCTCGCCGCCACAAGCACAGGCAAATGGTTGGCGGCGGAGAAGTTGCGCGACAAGCGCGACTAGTCCCTTGCCCAGGGTCGTCGTCTTCCGTCCAACGGCACCCAGGGCGCTAGACAAAAGCTCCAGCAGGTTTTCGGAAAAAGATGCGGCGCGTTTGGCACATCAACCCCGAAACAAGTAGAGCCATCGTCCAGGCTAGTATCGACGCGGGGGTCGACAGGATCGTGGTGGAAGGTTTCTAGTCTCCTCGCTGTGGTCTCCGGCCACCCAGCGACGTCGATGCAAGTCGAAAGATTGCCAGAATTGACCAGGTCCCGGCTTTGGCAAGAGCGGCCGTAGATACGCCTGATGTTGCGAGCATGGGGAACGGTGGACCATCTCTGCGCTCTACAAGAAAGCCTGCAACTTCAGTCACGGGTTGTTTACGGCAGAATCGCAGGTTGGTGACGCTCACGCAAATCTTCTCCCTAAGCAGGATCAGCGAAGGCTTCGATGGCGAGCCGTTGGTCGGTTTGCTTCGGGCGGACGAAGCGTCCAGCCAGCCGCAAGCCAAAAGGGAAAGGGCCGCAGCTGAGAGCTTGTCCCCTTTTTTCTTCGGTCAAACGCGCGTTGACACTTCGACACGATTGAGTTGAGAGCAAGGGTTTTCGCGGGGGCCATTCCGAGAGTGCGGTAACAAACCGGGTAAAGGAAAACCCTACCGATTTAACCACGAATGATAAACCCATAGGGAAAGAGCGCCCTGCCCAACGCCGCATGACTCAAGACCCATGTGGACCTATACTCGCAAATCCTTCCTTGTACGCTGGGTGGAGTGCGTGATAGGCTTTGGCCATGTTCCCCGTGGCGGACACTGCCCCTGCTCCGACGGGGGCTTTAGCTACTCGACTTTTGATTTTGGCCAATGCGCTCGTTTTTCTTTTGGAACTAGCTCTGCCGGAAGAAGTGCGAGAAGAGTTTTTCTATCTCTTTGGAATTGTCCCTGCCCGTTTCACTCACCCCCGGTGGGCAGAGTGGGTGGGGTTTCCGGTGGATACCTATTGGCCTTTTCTTACCTACATGTTCCTCCATGGGGGGTGGATCCATATCCTAGGGAATATGTGGACCCTGTGGATCTTTGGGGATAATGTGGAAGCGCGGCTCGGTTCCCTCCGGTTTGTTTTTTTTTATTTGTTTTGTGGACTCTGTGCGGCGCTTGTGCACATGGAGACCAATCCCGATTCAACCCTTCCGACGGTCGGGGCCTCGGGAGCGATCGCCGGAGTCATGGGGGCGTACTTTGTCTGGTTCCCACGTGCTCGTATTATTCTCCTGGTCCCGATTTTCTTTTTTCCCTTCTTCTTTGAAGTCCCGGCTTTCTTCTACCTGGGGTTTTGGGCCCTTTCCCAGTGGTTCAGCGGGAGTTTAGCGCTTGCGAGTCCTACGGAGGTCGGGGGAATTGCATGGTGGGCTCATGTAGGGGGCTTTATAGCTGGCGCTACTGCCTGCTGGGTATTCCGCATTGGGAAACCAAAGACAAGACCCTTGCAGCCTGATGAGATGGCCCATTTATGGGCTTGGCATAGCCGACGTTAGAAGCTCTAAGGACCACGGGGGGAAGATTCAGACGGAGGGAAAGGACGGACCTTATGAACGTTGGGGATCTTTTTTGGCTTTTTCTTATCTTTGGCGCCTTGCAACCGGCGATCAGCCAGAAGCTGTTGGAAGCCGCCAGGCAGCGGTTGATCGCAGCGCTAGAAGCCAAGCGCCAAAGCCGTGTGATTCTCTTGGTTCACCGGCAAGAGACGATGAGCTGGTTTGGTTTTCCTGTGATGCGGTACATTGATCTGGAGGATTCTGAGGAGATCATCCGGGCGATCCATCTCACCGGTCCATCCATCCCTCTGGACCTTGTCCTTCACACGCCTGGAGGTCTTGCATTGGCCGCAGCTCAGATTGCTCGAGCGATTCGAAGTCGAAAATCACCGGTCACAGTATTTGTTCCACACTACGCGATGTCGGGGGGAACGTTGATTGCTTTGGCTGCCGACCAGATCGTCATGTGCGAGCATTCCGTATTGGGTCCTGTGGATCCCCAGCTTGGGGAATGGCCAGCGGCCTCCGTGCTTAAGGTTTTGGAGCGAAAGCCTGCTTCCGAGATAGAAGATCGGACTTGGATTTTGGCAGATCAAGCTTCCAAAGCGATTTCCCAAGTAAAAGAACTCGTGCGAGAGATCCTACATTCTCACTATCCGGAAGACACGGTTAAAGAAATTGCGGATCGGCTCACCGAGGGATATTGGACGCACGACTATCCTATTACCTACCAAAAAGCAAAGGAACTCGGGTTGCGTGTCAGTAACGAAATGCCCAACGAAGTTTTACAACTCATGGCGTTGTATCCCCAACCAGTGAGGCGACACAGCGGTGTCGAATATCTCCCGTTCCCTTATGAAAAACCGGCAGGTAGGTCCGCCCATTCTCCCGGTTCCATCGAAACTGCCTAGTCCCTTTTAGGGAGCTTCCCCAGCGAACCCCAAGCGAAAAGGCTTTTAAGAGGCCCAGCAAAGGCTCGAGGAGATTGGAACCTTTCCGGTCGATCCCCCGCCGGGCGCGGGTCTTACAAAGGATGGATCGTCCAGTGAAGAGGAAAATAACCCCAGACGGCAGCTGTTATTCTAGTTCGAAGCATTCGGATCGGCCGATGCTGTTGGACCGCTCTCATGGAAAAGGCCTGCGAAGCGGGAGAGAGTCATCCAGCAGGCAGGCCCTAACTTAACTTTCACACTATTTGAAGGTGCGTCACTGTAGCGAAACGATTGACTGGTTTCGTCCTGCCTAGTTGATCGGTTTGGACCCGTAAGAAAAAAGACGAAGCGGGCGTAGTTTTTGGAGCAGCTCGTTTCCTTTCTTTGGGTATTTCGGAGGGATTCGGCGCTCGAAAATTTGCCTTCGGGCAGGAACCGCGCTACGTGGATCGCTTAAAGGCGACCAAGCGTTTGGGCACTTCTTTGGGGAAGGTTTTCGAGATCCATTGGGCTTGGGGTCCGGCGCTGAGCCACCAGGCTAGGAAAAAGACCCGGATAGAATTGCGAGCTCAGCTCGCCGGCCCCAGTGATACACGGGACGGACCTGCAGGGAGGGAGCTTTTTGGGCTGGGGAAAGCCGGCTTCAACCCTCGGCGAGTCGCTTATGATGAGCGAGGAGAGATGGGGGCTGCACAAGATACCATCCATCGATTGCTTTCTCTTCTAAGATCCGCGCCTCTCTTTACGTTTGTACAAGAAGTGGCCCTCAGGGTCGACCCCATACTCCAAAGGATTTATGGGCTTGGAGGCAAAAGGCGCCCAAACCGACCGGGTTCCCCAGTGTGAAGGGATCGGGCTCTTCGCGGGAGGGTTTTGGGTGTGTCGGCCAATCTCTCGTTGCCAGAAGCCACTGGGCTTTCCCGCTGGACCCGATCGCTCAAGGCCGAGGCCATTTTTCCGGCAATCACCTGTCGAATACCATTGCCTTTCACCTCCATCAGTTAACTCCGGTCGAGAGGCCAAAGCTCGCGGTTTTTTGGGAAGACTTTGATAATCGCTCTTGGAGCTTGGCCTCTCTTAGCTCAACCGGCATAGGGAATCCCCTCCGCTTTGAGCGCTTCCAAGTTCCACCGGCTTTTTCCTTCCTCCTTCAAAACCAGAGGCTGTCTCTCGGATCCCCAAGCGTCGTTGGAATGTCACGAGCAACCCCACAAGAGTTTTCGAATCCGCGCGATTTCTCCCACAAAACCTTTATGAGAAATCGAAACTCCTTGTGCACGGGTCGCAATCCACAACAAAAACTTGCCGTCGATCCCCTCGCTTATCCCAGCTCTCTCCATAACGGACCAGTCCTTCCGGCCCTGCCCGCCTCACAGGGGAGATAGGAGAGATCCTAAAGCACAGGATTCGTTCCCCGCAGGGAAATGCTTGTGATAGAACTTCTTTTCCGCCTAGCTTCAAACCCCGTTTCACCCATCTCTCGCCCGGTATAGCTTCTTTTGCTCGAAATCCTTTTTCCTGCAACCCGCATAGTTTCTCCAAAAGCGTCCCTCTTACTTTCTTTCGCAAGGCACACTGCGCAGAGGCAATAAAATCGGCCCCAAAGGCGATCGCTTTCATCAACCGCGGCTTCGGCTCCGATCTCACCCCTGCAAGCATTTTCCTCTAGACCCCATCTTCGTGACACCTCTTCCCGTAGTCCGAACGCCCCATCGCCTAATGCCTCACCCATCCCCAAGTGTAGGCCCTGCAGGGGGACAAGCTTCTCCCCTTTCAAGCTTGAGCGAAGAAGCTTTTGGCTTTCGAGCGGGAGCCGGCTCCCATTGGCCCAATTCCTTCTCTTCACCTTTTTCCGCACCCCGCAGGACTCCCGAACGCCCTACCTGCCGGTCCACCTTTCCGTTGCGATCGGTACGAACCTTCGCGGACGTAGATGCCTACAATGGAGAACACCTACGATTTTCTTCGAAAAAAAGACTGATTCGCAACCTATTGACGCATAGATCCTACATATCTTTCCATAAATCCTTGACTTGCAACTACAAAGGCTAAAAACCTGAGAAAGGTAAGCTAACGGCTAGGGAAGGCTCTACCAAAGCATCGAAACCGGCAATGCGGGAGCCGTATTTTGTGCTGGAGAAGCGAGGGCGAAAGTCTTGCTGGGAAGGAAAAAGCCATGGGAAGGATTGGGGGGGCTTCCGGGATAGCGGGCGAGGGTCGGCATGCGAAGGACGAGGCACAAGGAGGGGAAGACCATTTTGGCGGGGGTTTGGGTGAGCACCAAACGGACCGACTGTTGTCCAATGGAGGCGAAGGCAAGATCAGGCAAGACTCGGAAATAGGTCCATAAGAACCAAAAAGCAGGGAGAAAGGGACTTGGGAGGGAAATGGCACGGAGTTCCAGATGGAACCTGGGGAAAGAGCGAAAGGTATCAAAGAGTGACGGACAGTCTAGAACCTCCGGCAGGCTTGGCGGCTCCGGTGCACGTTGGAGCAAAGAGCGAAGGCGGGTTAGAAGCTTGCTGCGGGAGATAATCCTGCCACAATTTCGTCCGAAAGCCCCAATACGGGAAATCCGCGCGTGGCGTTGAATCGAGCGGGGGCGAGTGAGAACGGACCACCCAGAGAGAACCTGGAGGTAGGGCCAGATCGAAAGGCACACATCCGGCTATAACTCTCCCGAATCGCAGCGCGTTGCTCCTCAACTGTACGAAGATCGGCCACGTTGGCGAGGGCTTCAGTGGTGGAGGCCAAGTGTAGAAAAGATATAGCGCATGCTTCTATCCACCTTTGACTTCTGTGTCTTTCCGTTAGCAGCCAAGCGCGGAAAAATCTTTTCTAACACTCTTATTTTATTGCCAAGCTTTGAAGAATAAAGAGCGCGTATTGGGACAGAATAGCTCTTTCAATGTGCTGCGGAGACTTTCTGTACCTTTCGTTTCGCACTTCTGGAACCATCGGCAAACGGGGGGATTTTCACTACCTATGGGGAGGTCGGACTGCTTGAGAGATAGAGGACGCCTCATCTGCGAGAACGTTTTTTAATGCTCAAAGCGGACCTGCGGCCGCAGACTCGTTGCGAGCTATGCTTACGATGGGAAAGCGACTGAGGTGGGGTCTCGACAGACCTCATCTGCCTGTGGCTCATCCAGGAATGGCCCGGGTAAAGGGCCTATTGTTTGAAGGGCGCTGGCTCATCTCAAGGCGCTCAAGAGGACGGGTCTTCCCTAGTCGTTTTTGGATAAAAAGGAAAAGCAGAAGCCATTGCTTGCCGGATGAAAGCTCTGGAAATTCCTGGCAAAAACGTGCATCCGAAAACCGTGTCTTTTCGACTTGTCTCGCAGAACCAATATAAAAAACTGCCAGCAGGCACTGACCTGCTGGCAGCGAGAATGTTATCGTGATCCTGTCTTCCTAGCGATGACAACAAGCCGATGAGCTACCGTGGTAACAGTAGCCTTTTTTGTGGTAACAAGCCCGCTTACTACCCTCGTGGTAGCAGCGGCGATTCTTGTGGACGCAGTGGGTGGCCTTGGAACTGCAACACTCGGATTGCGGAGAACGATGCTCCGCCCATGCAATGGGACTTAGGAGCGTCCAGGTTCCCACACTCATGATTGCGGCTAACGCAAGAAGACTCCCTTTGCTGCGGTACGTCATAGAATCCATCCCTCCTTTTAAGGCTTTCGGTTTGTTTCGTTTTTCGTAACGTTCGGGCCTCTCTTTGAGAGACCCTACGATAGAAATTAGCACAGTTGGATTTGAAACGCACGTGTGTTCGTCTTGAGCAAAAGAAAGGCTTTTTGTGCAGCGATGTCCTCTGCTTCGATTCGAAAAGACCGTATGGCCGTTCCACCTGGGAGCATCTACGGCGATGGCGTCCACAAGAAAGGCAGATGGCCCTCGCTCAGGGATGGAGGGCACTTGGAGAACCGCGTTTGGCTTGCGATCTTAAACTGGAAGCAACCTGTGACTGGGAGTCGCGAGCTTTATCGTAGGGCAGGCTCATGCCCATCTCCGGCATCAGGGGGATGGGCAAGAACCTTTGGCGAGGCCAAGGTCCCGCCAATCCGAACAAGATTCTGGCTTGCGTTTCCGTTGGTGTGCGTGCGGGGACCACAGGGCTAGCACACGAAATGATCTTGACTGTGTTTCCCCGGACGGCCGCACGAGGAAGAAATTCGGCTAGTATAGGCCGAGATGGGGGTATGGAATCGGGATGTCTGCTACCCTGGTTTTGTACGGGATCAAGGTCGGGAAGCTCGTGCCAAGCCTAGGGATCAAGCCTGGCGCGCGTTTTCTAGCCTGGATCCGGGTACGTGTGTGTCCCAGCTGTCCCATGACAATTGTGGAAAGGGCGGCTTTGACGGCTTCGGTGACGATGGCCGGGCTTGTTTGGTGGTTGACGGGCTGAACACGCCGCTTTTTTTGCCGGAGACCTGCCGGAGGTTCTCTTTTGCGTTCGGGCTGCGGTTGGCAGGAAGAGGGCGGCACAGGGCAAGGGAATGGGCGCGCTCGTCACCCACAGGCTTGCCACCGAAGACCTTGCCCGTGCAGGTCGCGCCAAGCTTGTGTTCTCTGGCATCCACACCCATGGGCGGGCCGAAGGCAAGATGCTTCGTGCCGCCGCATTCGACGAGAAGATGGGGATACCAATTCCTCTTGCGAAAGACCCGTTTGCTCTTTTTCGGTTGACCGGATTGGGGGATGCGCCAGTGGTATTTCCCAAGATGGATCGGAAGGAGGAGCATTCGGCCCGAGCGGAAGCAAGACGACTTTTCCCTTGTAAGCGCGCTTGTCCAAGGGAACGCCCGCACGCTTACAAAAGGGAGCGTAGGTACCCGTGTCTCTTTCCGGATGCGCTCAAGCGGCTTTTCCCCTTGTACGCCTCGCACACGGTAAAGAGGGGATTCTAACACAATGACTGCCCGAAGAGCGGGATTTCGCAAAGCCTCGAGCAGGCGCATGGATTTGAGGCCACGCGCTTCCAAACACGGTGCTCGCGTCCGATGGGAACGAGCTCGTGGCGCGCACTGGCCTAGGCGGCTTGAAGCACAGCGAGCCGGTTCGCTTGGTCCGTACTGATATCCAACGGGATCGAGAACGTGTGCACCCTCACCTATCGCCTCCGGGTGCCGGGCTCGGTGCGCTCGATGGAGCCGCAGATGGTCTCGGCACTGACATGACCCGTCGTCCCACGGGACAACAAAGCCGACCCAAGCTGGCCGTCTCAGTGACGCTAGTTGAGTCCTGGAAAGAGCTAAAACACGCCGGCGCACCTTCACACCCTTGAACAACCGACGGCAGCGGCCGCGGCGACGACGGGCGGGATATCAAGAAAAAAGGTAGATCGGGCGAGATCCCACCTCTTTGGAAAGCGCGGGCCAGAGCCTTGTTCTCGGCACATCGCGTGAGGTCCATCACCGGTTGCTTCAAGGCCACTCTTCCTCTCAGTGCGCCCCGTCGATCCTGGAGGAACAACACCCCATGAATGGCCGTTGGATCAACGCAATTGCGGTTGGTACCAACATGACCATGCACTAACGCACGCTCGCCTGATGGGCTACATGCAACCACAATCGCCGGCACAGGCGCTGGAAACAATCTCGGCGAGCCAGCCTTTTCGGGTCGATCTTTCGCTCGCAAAAAGCTTTGAAAAGCCTCCAAAACCAGAGGTTTAACCCCTTGGCGTAAAAGTTGTAACCTGGGAACGCACATCTAGCATTTGTCGACCCGACGCCTCCCGCCCAGGCTTTCTTTTAGCCGCCAGAAGGCGCTGGACGCCATGGCTCACGAAACGCCAGGGGAGAAATCAGAAAACTTGCGGGGGGATCGGGTTCCTTCCACGTCTGGGGGCGAACCAAGTTCTTGCCTAGTGTGTCGTCTTCTGGTTGCCGTTGGGCAATCCATACGGGCGTGCCCACACTAACCAGTTCAAAAAACTTGCGAGCGGCATCTTGCTCCAGCCGCAAGCAACCGTGGGTTCGCGGTACGGGCCACACGTAGCCCTGATGAAATCCGTAACCCGGAAGAAATTCCACCCAATAGGGCATGGGGTAACCGACATAGTGCCAGCCACTTCCGGACGGCTTGTGCGGCGACTCTCCCTTGACGATTTGATCACCTCGAACCCAAAAGCCATAGCTTCCGGAACGTTTTTCTGCAATCTTTCGAAACACCCGAAAGTGTCCTGTCGGGGTTGGATGGGCGGCTGTGCCGACGCCTACCGGGGCCACGAGCAGGGGACGACTCCCTTCCATGACGTAAACAGCCTGGTTCAGGAGCGAAACTTTCACGACCCGGTTCCCCTGTCCCGTCGGGGGCTGATAGAAGAAGTAAGAACCCGAAACAGGCCCTCTTGAGGCACATCCGGCCAGTAGCAGCGTCAGGACAAAAAACCAGTATCCTTTCCTTTCCACCACTTTATCCATCTAATCCTCTTCCCTTCTAGCGGTCGTTGCTTAACGGCTGCCTTTCTCCCTCCAAGCGCACCAACCGGCCGTTTGATTACTTTCTCGATCTCCCGCCACTGAACTGGTAACCACCGCTCACCCAAGCACCGGTCTTTGGTAAGCGGTCCCAGAAAACTTCCAGGAAAGGCGCCAAGTATCCTAGGGAAAAAAGAAATTTTTGTCAATTTGGATCGATCGCTCCAAAAAAATGGTTTCTATAGAGTTTTCTACCAGAGTCTGATAAGATGGTTGCTTCTTTTTTTTTCTTAGGAGCTGCGTAACAACTCTAGCTAGAGTTTCCTTTCTTTCGTCACGCCTTTTTCCAACCGAATTGTGGGATGGCCCTCGGGAAGTAGCTCTGGAGCCCACCGGCTGCTAAGGAGGCTTCTTTTTCGCCTGGGCATCTATCCAACCTCTCTCGGGGACCCTGGAATATCACTATCCTGATGCAGCTTAGTCGTAGCGTTTCTCCTGGTGCTTTCGCTTGGCCAGCACGTTAAGCTCAATGGGTGGAAGAGCAGGGTTCCGCGTCCGCATCGGCTTACGGATCTTGCACGGTATCTCCCATTCCTTGTGGGCGCCCATCACCTATCGCACGTTTCTCTGGTTATTGCCATGACACGTTGAGTCTTTCGCGGAGGCACCTCGGCCTGGGCCTCGCTCCTCCTAGGATCGTGCTTCATCCCCTAGTTGGAGTTGGAGCTTATCCTCCCCATTCGAAACGCCTCTTGCTCGATTGAGTTCTCGAGGTTTCGGGGGACACGGTACTGTCTTCTAACCTTTTATGGCCTAGGACACCTCAAGGGAACCTTTTGGTGAAGCGAGAGCGCGGTTGTTGGAACGATAGGGGATAGGGAGGGCAGACACCAGGAAAGGGGTCCCTTTAACCCTCGGGCACATCGCCGCAGCGTATGGGAAACGGGAGGGCGGTTCTTACGGAAACTCTCGGTGGATCCTACAGGGAGCCAGACCGGCTTGGATCTTTGAGGCTTAGGGAAAGGGATTTTCCCATTTTTTGCCTTACCTGCACGTTTGCTTCGGGAGCGGTCACCGGGATCGAAACGAAAGGATTTGGTCTTGCGTTCCCCCAAAAATTAGGTCCTGGACTTGAGGGTCTCGCAAAAAGTCGCCGGGAAAGCCCAGGCTCACCTCACTGACGGCGTCCAGGCGTTCCATCATCTTGGGCGGAAGATGCACTTGGAGGCATCCCAGGTTGTCTCGAAGCTGATCGACCGTGCGCGCCCCAATAATCGGAATGGGATCGGGTTTTTTTTGGCGCAACCAGGCCAAGGCCACCTGGCTTGGGCTACACCCTAGCTCCTGCGCTACGCTGCACACTTCCCGGGCGATGGCTAGAGTTCGCTCGTTCAAAAAGTGGTTTTGAAGCCGGCTTGGCCGGTTTCCTGCGAACCTTCCTCCAGCTGGATTCTGTGGGTCGAGGTATTTTCCCGTTAAAACTCCTCCACCCAGGGGTGACCAAGGAAGGACAGCCAGTTCCAAAGCCTCCGCCATGGGCAATAGCTCTCTTTCAGGCGTGCGTTCCAGAAGGCTATATTCGATTTGCAAGGCCACAAAGGGAGTCCATCCGCGCAAACTGGCCAGAGTATTCGCCTGGGCGACGACCCATGCAGGAGTGTCCGAGATCCCTACGTAGAGCACTTTTCCGAGTCGAACCAAATCGTCCAATCCCCGCATCACTTCTTCCACAGGAGTTAAAAAGTCCCATGCATGCACCCAGAACACGTCCACATAATCGGTACGGAGTCGTTTCAAACTCGCTTCTAATGACTGAACCATGTTCTTGCGATGATTCCCTGCCCGGTTGACCTTGCCGTACTCTTCGTACAGGGTGTATTTGGTGCCAATGACCAGGTTGGCTCGCTCCGAAGAGATCCACTCTCCTAGCCAGCGCTCGCTGGTTCCTTCCGTATACCGGTTGGCACTATCGAAAAAGTTTCCACCAGCTTGAAGGAAAGCGTCAAAGATCCTTTTACTTTCCTCTTTGTCGGATCCATGACCCCACACTTGGCCAAAGGTCATGGTCCCAAGGCAGATTTCCGACACACGGAGACCACTTTTACCTAATAACCGGTATTTCATGCCTTCCACCTCCCATTGGCTCGTTTCCTGGCGAGTTTTTCCTAAGATGCGCACCGAGAAAGGCTCGCAACCCCTTCCAGTACGAAGGAACATTCCTGGGACGGGGTCGAGCCGCTAACCGGTTAATGAGGAGCGGGTGGCTAGCAGGTTGGTAAGGTCCTGGATGTACGGTGAAGGCGCCCTCGAAGCCTGCTTCTGCAACTAATTCCACGACCCAAGGGTTCCACCGACCGTAGGGGTAAGCAAAATAGCGCACGGGAACCCCAAAACGATCCTCGAGGGCTTTTTTACTACCGCAAATTTCTTCCCGCGCTTGCTTACGGGAAAGCTGGCAAAGATCTGGGTGGGAGATCGTATGAGCCCCAATCGCATGCCCAGCACCGATCCAGCCAAGCACTTCCTCTTTGCTCATAAGGCGCCGCTCGGGGTAGCCGAGCCGCGCATCCCAAAGGTTCCGGTTACCCAGGTGTCCGGCAACCAGAAAGACGATAGCCCGCATCCTGTATCGTTCCAGTATCGGAAACGCTTGCGTAAACACACTCTGGTAGCCGTCATCGAAGGTGAGAAGAAGGGACCGGCTTTGCGGAGTATCACCGGGAAGGAGCACCGACCAGCGAGCCTTTTGGAGTTCTGCGAGTTGACGCTCAAACCGCTTTGGAGAAACGAAAAGTGCCCGAGCGGGGCCGCAAGTTACAGGGCATCGCTCGAGGTGGTGATACATGAGAGCTACGGGCGTTTCTCCCGCGTAATACTGGTATTCTCGCAGGCTGGTATAAAAGAGCGGGAATGACACGGTATTTTTTTGGCAAAAGCCTTGGCGTGGGGGAAGCGAATCTTTTTCCTTTAGGTTTCGGGCTGGTGCAGCCATAGAAGGATTAATCCCGTGGTCACCAGCATCCGGAAGGCAGCCTCCGGGCTGATCCGCAGTTCTCCCCATTCATGCCAACGGTCGACGTCACCGAAACCGACAAGGAATTCTGTGTGACGGCCGAGTTGCCCGCAATGGAGGAAAAGGATATCGAAGTGAGCTATTCCGACGACGGGCTAACCATCAAGGGCGATAAACGCGAAAAACGCGAGCAAATCCCCGTTGATTATTATCACTCCGAGCGGCAGTTTGGAGCGTTTGAGCGCGCCATAGCGCTGCCCGAAGACGTCAACACGGACAAGGCAAAGGCTTCTTTCAAGAAGGGAGTCCTGAAAATCACGCTTCCGAAGACTGAAGAGGTGCGATCCCACAAGAAGACGATTCCCATTGAGGCTTAATGGCAGTCTCTGTTCGGAGCGCGGCGCAGACCAATGCCGCGCCTTTTGTAGACTTTCAGCGCGATGTGTGGGAAAGCGATTACCAGCGGGAGCTCTTGCCCAAGGGGCAGGAGTTATGTTCAATGGAAAAAAGAAACGCTTCCATGACGAGAGGCATTTTTTTGTTCTGGCGCTGTGGTCTTCTGGCGCTTCTTTACAATTTCGCCAGAGCACTTTGTGTGGCGGCGCTCTCTCCGGAACATCCGCCGGTGCGTCCGGCCGATGCTGCATCGCCGGTACTTATCTGGGACATTGACCCCGCGAAGGCCAGCGCTCTCCCGCGGAACTTTCGCACTACTGAGGACTTGCCGAAGAATGAAACAGACGAATCATTTGAGAACGCTGGATTAAAGGAGCTTCGCGCCTCCGGCAGTGGACAATTTACGGCCGACAATCTCAAGCTTGTGCTGGCCCGCACTCGCGGGCCGGTCACCGTTTTCGATTTAAGACAGGAAACGCACATCTTCATCAACGGTCTGCCTGCGAGCTGGTTTGCCACGCACGACTGGGCTAACGTGGGCAGAAGTCGGGCTGCAATCGAAACCGAGGAAACGGCACAAGTGCAATTGCTCAAGCCCGGCAGCGAGGTTTCGATTCGATTTGGCGAGCCGGTGAAGAAAGGGCGTCGCGACGCCGCGGTGCCGCAGCGCGTGACGATCCATTACGTGAATACCGAGCGCGATCTGGTGGAAACCGCCGGTGCGCGGTACGTGCGCATTCCCGTGACCGATCACGTGCGTCCCATGGATGAAGAAGTGGATCGGTTTATTCTGGCTGCGCGGGAGATGCCGCCGGACGGCTGGGCCTATTTCCACTGCGAAGCTGGGCGTGGCCGAACTACGACTTTCATGGTGCTTTACGATATGCTGCGAAACGCGGCGCGCATTTCCTTGGAAGCCATTGTGCGGCGTCAAAAATTGCTGGGCGACGGCTATGACGTGCTGGCTCCGGTAGCGCCCGGAAACTGGAAGGCGCCTTATATCGCTGACCGGATCGCGTTCGTCCGCGCCTTTTACGATTATGCCCGCGCCAATCCCAATGGCCGACCGCGACTCTGGAGCGAATGGCTCAAAACTGGAGGGCAGTGAGGGGAATGCTATCCGGCGCGCAACCTTTGCTCTCGCTGCATCGCGAGCGAGGGACACGCTTCAGTAATGGCGACGAGGAGATTCACGTCCGGATTCGGTCCTCAGACAACATTCAAAAAGCTGTGGCTGGTTGGCCAAGCCATTGGCTTTGAGGCAGAGTGATCCCGTAAAAGTAATGTTCCGCCTGCGTGCTGTTCCGGCTGGCCCCGTGTGCTTTTAGTGCTTGCAAGCGAAGGCTTGGAGGCGAGGGGAATCGAACCCCTGTCCTCATCGTTCTCCACGCAAGCCTCTACATGTTTATCCGGCGATTGGTTCTGAGGAACCGCGCCATGCTCCGGCGCACTGCCGGCTCCCGGGCGTCCACGAAATCGATTCACGAACCGGCGCGGTCGCTCCGCCGATTCGCCAGCCTCCTATCCTCGTTTTCGCAGCCAGCAGGCGTCACAGCGAAAACGTGGCGGTCAATTAAGCCGCGAGAGCGAGACCTTCGTAGTCTGCGTTTATTTGTTTGGTTCGATTTTTAACGAGGCCAACGAACCATCCTCGACATGCCGCCCGCGCTTCCAACGATCAGTAGAAGCCGGTACGCCCCCATTTTTGGGCCTGAAAAATTAATCTCTTTTAAGCTCTTATGCAACCAGCGGTGTTCGTCGCACGCTTGCTCTCTGGAAGCATCGTTGATTCCGTGATCGATTGGAGAATGGCGGCGGACCTGACAGCTCAACGCCTAGCCGACTCGCAGCAGGCGGTAATTGCGCCAGGCGAAACAATCGCACTTGGGAAAGTGACCGGCTTTTCTTCGCCGGAAAAGGCGGCGCGGTCGTCCTGGTGGCTGCGGCGTTATCTGCATTGGACGTGCCGGAATTTCAGTAGCCGGCCCAAACTGCTCTTGGGCGGGGATGTTATTGTGTTGTCGGCGCCAAAAAGCGGGCGTACATGGATTCGGACGTTTCTCTGCGCGTACCTGTGCAAATGCTAGGGGGTTGAATTTACTCTGCAGCCGGGGTGTTATGATCTGTCGGGATTCCCGCGTGTCATATTCTCCCACGATCGATTTGAACACCGGACCAAGGGTAATTTATAGTGCAGGCTAGGGTGCAAATATCTGGTGCCCCGGAAGGATTTGCGACGGGCGAAAATCGTTCTACTTGTACGCGATCCTCGAGACTGCTTCGTTTCGCTTTACATTTAAATGACCCGACGTGATCCAGACGCTGCGCTCACGGAGCGATCCGTCAGCGAGCTTCTCCGCGACGAACGATCTGGAATCCGGGGTTTGGTCCGGGTGATGAACCACCGGCTGGATGAATTTGGCGGCCGAAGTGATTTCATCGTTGTCCGCTACGAGGCGCTTCGCGCATCGCCGGCAGAATATTTCCTTAGCTTCTTGCCGTGCTGGGTGAAACGGCGGCAGACGCTTGGGTTTTTCAAGAGGCGCTCGATTTCGCTCGATTTGAGAACACGCAGAAGCTGGAGGCTGCGGGTGCTTTCGATTCCGAAATTCTTCAACCAGGGAACGTGCGGGATCCGGAATCGTTCGAAGTACACCGGGGAAAGGTTGGCGGTTATCGGGACTACCTTTCTGCCAAAGATCAGCGATACGCCACGGAGGCATTGCGAGACCTCGATCCGCGGTTCGGTTACAATTCGCGCGAGACCACAGCGGTCTAATTGACTGCAGCGGAGTTTCAAACAGCGATAGCGCAAAACATGTTGTGAGGCTCCAGGGGAACGATTGTGGCTCTCATGAGATCCCGTTTACAGCAAGCCAGTATTACCGCAGCCCTATTGCTGGCAATCGGTCAGATCCATCAGCCTGGTGCACAGAAGTCCTTTGATTCTGGGAGAACGGTGGTTCGGTTCGGCCATTTCCCGAATATCACCCATCCTCAAGGGGTAATCGCACACGCTTTGTCGCGACAGGGCGAGGGCTGGTTTGAACAGCGGCTCGGGCCGAACGCTGAGGTTCAATGGCACACTTACAATGTTACAATGCGGGACCCTCAGCCATGGAAGCAATTTTCGCCGGATCGCTCGACGTCACGTACGTGGGTCCCGGCCCCACACTTAACGCCCACTTAAAATCAAATGGCGAAGAAATGCGCGTCCTTTCGGGTTCAGCCAACGGCGGGGTCGCCTTAGTAGTGAGAGCCGATTCAGCCATCAAAACGCCTGCCGATTTTCGCAGCAAGAAATCGCCACGCCACAGCTGGGCAACACGCAGGATATTTCCTGCCGTGCATGGTTAAAAGCCCAAGGATTCAAGGTCACGCTAACGGGCGGCGACGTAATGGTAATTCCCACGGCAAATCCTGACCAGCTCCGCCTTTTGCGAAGGGGCGCGGTGGAAGCCGTCTGGACCGTGGAACCGTGGGTGACACGCTTGGAACGCGACGCTACGGCGCGTTTTCTGGAAGACAAGGAGACCATCACGACCTGGCTGGTCTCCAGTGTGAAGTTTTTATAAACTCATCACGAGTGGGCGCAGCAAATCGCAGAGGCGAATGTGCAACTAACCAGGTGGATTCACCAAAATGAAGCAGGAGCGCAGCGGCTATTGATCCAGGAGTTGAAAGCCGAAACCCGGACAGACTTCGCGCCCGAGGCTGTGGCCCGGGCCTGGAAACGGACACAATTGACCAACGAAATATCGCGGGACCTCATCGCCAAGTCTGTCCGAGACGCCAGTGAAGCCGGCTTCTTAAAAGGCTCGACAGACACTTCCAGGCTGATGGAGATTCCGTAATGCGGGGGATGGCTCACCGCTCCTCGGCCAAAGAGGAACTGGAGCTTGTTCCGCCCTCGAAACTTTCGATTGAAAACGTTTCGAAAAATTTAGGAGGCACTTCGGGCCATATTTTGGCGTTGGACCGGGTAAGCCTCAACGTTGCCGAGGGTGAATTTGTGCGTCTTGTCGGCGCGAGCGGTTGCGGGAAAACAACCTTGCTCAATATCACTGCCGGCCTGGAGAAACCCGACGACGGCAGACTGCTCGCCGATGGTAAACGCGTGACGGGACCCGGTCGCGAACGGCTGGTCATGTTTCAAGAGCCGGCGCTTTTCCCGTGGTTGAGCGTGTTGGGAAATGTTCTTGTTGGACTCAAGTTCAAGCCCAATCTGAGCAGACGGGAGCGCCACGAGGTGGCCAGGTACTACCTCGCACTGGTCGGGATGAGCCGATTTCAACATGCGAATATCCACGAGCTTTCTGGTGGGGTGAAGCAGCGTGTCGCGCTGGCGCGCGCTCTCGCGCCCAACAGATTGGCGTGGCGCATGGCGCTTAGAGGAGCTCCCCGTACCGCGTTTTCAAAGGATGGCTGGGCTTATTGGCAATGCTTTTGGGCTTCTGCCACAGTCCCTGGGCCAGAGCGATGCAGCCCTCGAAGAAACTGCGCGGTGTCATGCCCTCATTGGTGTGTGATAGTTCGCTGGCAGACGAAGCCTCGATGCCCTCGCGGGCTGCAGCGAAATCGCAATTAAGCATCGCTACTTCCGAGCGCACCGAGGTCACCCCCCGTCAAGATCGTACGCTGGTGACACCTGAGAAAGCAAAGACTCCAACAAACTGGTGTTTTTTTCACCAGAAATCGACGTAGCCGCTCTGAATTTTGGCCACGATAAATGCCGGGCCATTTCGCGCAGATGCCCCGCCCATTGTCCCGCCTCTGGCCAGCGGCACATTCCCGTGTTGATATAAATAAGCTCGCGAACGGCGTTCGGATTTTCCGGCTCGATCGCCATCCCCTTTTCATAGTCCGCTTGTGCTTCGCGCCATTTGCCCTGCCGGCGTTTGATGGCTGCAATCAGGCGAAGACTGTCGCTATCGTTGGGCGAAAATAGGAGGCGATCTCGAATCGCTCCAGCGCACGCCCATGATCCTGATGAATCCAGTAGATGCACTGTCCGAGCGCGAGGTGCGCCTCCGCCAGATTGGGTTGAAAATGCAACGCCGTTTCAGCCCCCGAACGCGCTGTGTCTCGCCATTCTTCCGTGGGCTCGTACAAATGGAATACCGCCGCGCACAGGGACGCCAGCCGGGCGTGCGCAAGGGCGAAAACTGGGTCCAGCGCGATCGCTTGGGAGTAGCGTTCCCGCGCGGTCTTGTAATCCTGCAGGAGACTATCGGGATTTTCAGAGATTTGATTTGCCTGCAGGTAAAGCACGTATGCTTCCGTGCTGTGCGTCGGCTTGGTGGTTACCCGAACTTTTCCTCGGTCGTCAGATTTGCCCGTAGAACGTCAGCGATCTCACCAGCTAATTCGCCTTGCAGCCCGAGCGAATCGGATGAGCGTGCGATCGTAGCGATTCGCCCGCAAGTTGCGATCAGTTGCCGTGCCGATCAATTGCAACGTTGACCACTACCCGGTCGCCTTCTCTTCGCACGCTATCTTCCAGCAGGTTGGCCACCCCAAGGGCTTTGCCGATATCGCGCAAATTTTGCCCGGAAAAGCCACGAAACCGCATCATTGAAGACCGGTTGATTACCTTGAGGCCTTTGATCTTGGCCAGGCTGGTCAGGATGTCGTCCTAAATGCCATCTGCAAAAAAGGCATTGTCCGAATTGCGGCTAAGATTTCCAAATGGCAAAACCGCAAGACTTTTTCCGGAGCCGGGCTTGAGGTAACCGTGACGGGAACGTTGGAGGCGGTGGTTGGTCGTTTCTGGAGCGTGCGCTTCAAGAGGCACGGCGCGAAAGTGATCGCCGTGACTGTAAAAGCGAGGAGGACAAGGCCGCTGATCCCGGTCGCCGCTTAAACGAAACGGCACGTGGTCGGCAACCGCTTCGCACGCGCCTGTTTCGCCTGCGCCAGCCTGATTTTTGTCGGCACGTGCGGATTGCCGATTTGATGGGAATAAAAATTCACGACCGACAAGGGAACTCCATGCTTGACAGGGCATTCCCCCAGCTCGTGCAGATGGCCCCGCCATCGGCGCGATTGCGCCAGATCCAGGGCGACGCGCTTGGAGAGAAGAATATGTCCCGGATTGCCACAATCCGTGACACGCTGCGCGGTGTTGATGCCCGCGCCCGCCACGTTCGGCCGGTCATTCACATCGCGAACCTGATGAACCGAACCCCTGTGGATCTCCATTCGCAATTGCATGTTTGGCTCCTTCTTTAATCCGCGGGCGATCTCCAGAGCGCATTGAACGGGCGCTTCCAGACTGTGGAAGAAAACCAAGGCCATTCTGTCACCTGTGGGAATGGAGATCAAATTACCGGCAGCTTCTGCTGCGCGCGCCGGTTTCGTGTCGCGCACGATCTTGCTCAGGCGCCGCTGCGCATCACGCTGCTCATCCAGCAAAAGCTTCCAATGACCCACCACGTCCATGAATAAGACGTGCGCAATTTCAAACCGTACGGCTGAACCGATCTCCGCTATGGAAAGGCTTAATCTTCATCCATTCCGTCGTTTTCGGAAACGGTATTTCCGGTCACGATCGGGAAACCGGTGTTGTGGGCCTTTGCGGCGGAACGATCAAGCCGGGGTTGAGAAAAGGGTCGCTACCCCGGGTGCGCAAGGTCGCAGAGCCTTGCGCGGAGTCCGTCCAAAAAATTGCGTCGCGTAAAAATTCCTTCTAGCCAGCTCGCGAAGTTTGGGGTGGATGACTTTCAAGAGAGGAAATGGTCACACGGTGTAGAGTTGCCTAGTTTCCGTCCAAAAAGGTAACAGCGCCAGTATCCAGATTATAATAAGCCCCTGCTACCTTCAGATCGCCTGAATCTACTCTGGCTTTGAGAACCGGTGTTGAGGAGCGCAGACTCTGCACCACGTGCTTGACGTTTGCCTTGATGGTCGTCTCCAAGTCATCTTTCGCAGTGGCTTCGACCGCAGGTTGGATCGCCTTGACTAACGACTGCATGTGTCCGGGTGCTTTCCGCTTGGCGGCGATCGTCTTCTTGGCCGCTTCCACAGCGCCGCAACGCTGATGGCCCAAAACGACAATCAGTCGCGTACCCAGGTGATCGACGGCATACTCGATGCTGCCCAGGCTTTCGTCGTTAATTACGTTGCCTGCCACCCGAAGCACGAACAAATCCCCCAGACCCTGATCAAATACGATCTCGGGCGGCACCCGCGAATCTGAGCAGCTGACGATAATGGCGAAAGGATGCTGGCTATTCGCCAATTCCGTCCGGCGCTCCGGAGTCTGCCCCGGATGTTGAAGGTTGCCGCTTGCGTAGCGGAAGTTGCCCTCTGTGAGCTTGGAAATCGCTTCCGCCGGGGCCACACCTGGTTGCTGCGAATGTCCGGGTTCGCCAGCCTTTACAAACTGCCCTGTAAACAAAGCGATAACGCTTGCTAACACGACATAACACGTTGGCTCGATCCTTTTCATGGTAGCATGCTCAACGAATTGTGGCGACTTGAGTCAAGGAGATATTTTGCTTGACACGCTGTCGCTTCCCGCTCACAACGCCCACCATGAACACTTTCAGCTCTCTAACACTTCAAAAGTGGGCAGCAGGCAGGGTTGTCCTAAGGTATTTGGCTACTTTTTTGGGCGTCGGCTCTCTGGTTTCAGTTGCATGGGGGGGTGACACGACTGGCAATTTCAAGGAAACAAAGGCACCGGAGGAAGTCTACACAAACAATCGCGGCTTTTACGCCGGCGTTTTTGCCGGTGGCGCAGTATCGGATAACGATGAGATCGTGCAGAGCGGCACAGCGTTTCTTATCCCGCCGCTGGATGTGCGGGCGACCGGAGCCGCAAAAAGTAATACAGGGTTCATGGTAGGTCTGAACGTCGGGTATGAATGGCCGGGATGGCGCCTGGGCGGCGATCCGCGCTGGGCTTTGCTCCCGGCTTTGGAGTTTGAGGGTTATTACCTGAGCGCAGATCAAACCGGTTTCTTGAATAACCCTACGCCGCGCCTTCCGGAGCACCTCTTTGATTTTCGCGCGCCAATGGACATTGGGGTGTTGATGCCTAATCTAGTTCTAACGCTACATACGCCCTACCGGGTTCATCCTTACATTGGCGGGGGCGTCGGAGCGGCCATTGTTTCCAATGTGGGAGCCACCTCATTTCAGCTGGCTCCGCCCGAGCCAGGGATCAATCATTTTAATTCGAACCCGAACGCGTCGGATTGGGGATTCGCGGCGACAGCCCGGGCGGGTCTGCGTTTTGATATCACTCGCCATTTGTACTTTTTTGTGGAGTACAAATTCCTGACGATCGGCACCACCGATTACACGTTTGGTTCGACCGTCTATCCCACTCACGCGCCCACCTCGCCCTGGTCAGTTCATTACGGTGACATGTTCGAGCACATGGGCGTGGGAGGAATCGGTTTTGCGTTCTGAAAAGCTGCGCTTCGGCTGGCTGGTTCAAGCGGTAGCGGCACTGCTGCCGGCGGTTTTCTGTTCCAGCGCGCCTGGTCAAAAAGCTGAGCAGGCGCAGCCGCCGCTGGTTCCCGGCACCGGCCCTCTGCGACCGGCCAAGACGGAAAGTTTTTCCTTCATCGTTGCGGGCGACAGCCGGCCGCATAAACCGGAGCTCCCGTTGCCGTCCACAGCGGAGCAAATTTTTACCGCCGCGCGTGCTTTGAAGCCGGCGTTTATCATCTGGACGGGGGATGCCATCTATGGGCTAAGCAGCGCTGACCCGAACGTTATCGCGAGACAGTATGCGGCATTTTTCCAAGTGGCGCGCAAGGCGGCAGCTCCGGTGTTCCTTGCCCCTGGCAATCACGAGATGGACGTCAGAATTCCTGCCGAAGGCCAAAAGCACAGGAGAGAAATCGGCAGCCCGCAGATGGAAGTGCTGTTCCGAAAGAACATGGGCCTGCCGCAGCGCGCCCCCATCTACGGCGCCTTCAGCTACGGTAATTCCCGGTTCATTCTTCTTAATTCGGAAGAGATTCCGCCGCCGGGTACGGAGCGCTCACCGCATGCGAAAGTGGGAGCGGGTGGGGAACTGGATTTGGACCCGGGCTTTATTCGTGAAGAGCAATTCCAGTGGCTCAGACGGGAACTGGATGCCAACAAAGCGTTGCACACCTTTGTTTTCATGCATCATCCGATTAAGCCGAGGGAATCTCACATGAGGTTGAACCACAGGAATGCCGAGGAGCTGATGGAGCTGTTCAGTCATTACTCCAACATCTCTTACGTGATCGCCTCGCACGAGCACCTTTACTATAACCCGCAGACCGGTGATACCACACCGCCGCCAGACCGAATCGATCCGTCCCAGCAACCGCCCATCTATCTCGTCTCAGGCGGCGCGGGCGCTCCCCTGGAAGGCCCGCCCGAGAAGGGCGGTTTCCATCATTATCTGATTTTCCGTGTGGAGGGAGCCAGGGTTCACCCGACACTTGTGCGCCTCCCGTGAACGGAAGAATTTTATAAACGCTCGGCCCGCTTCGAAAGCTGGAAACGTTTTGAGTAACAGCAGTCCGCCAGAGGGAAAACTTATCCCGTTCGAGCCGCTGGCGGGTCGCGGCCGCGCGCTGGCGAAAGGTCTTTCATCAGACGTCGTAATACATTGCAAACTCGTAGGGGTGGGGACGGAGACGCAGCGCGTCGTATTCTTTTTGTTTCATATCGATCCAGTTGGCGATGAAGTCTTCGTTGAACACATCGCCGCGCAACAGGAACGCGTGATCGGCCTGAAGGGCTTCGATGGCGCTGCGCAATGAATCCGGAACGCTGGCGATTCGGGCCAGTTCTTCAGGCAGCAGTTCGCACAGATTTTTGTCTAGCGGATCGCCGGGATCGATGCGGTTTTGAATGCTGTCCAATCCGGCGAGAAGCATTATGGAAAAGGCGATGTACGGGTTCGCCGAGGCGTCCGGCGTGCGAAATTCGATTCGTTTAGCTTTCGGGCTGGCAGAATGCGTGGGAATCCGAATGGCGGCGGAGCGATTGCGCGCCGAGTATGCCAGATTCACAGGGGCTTCGAACCCCGGCACCAGACGCTTGAAACTGTGGGTGGTTGGGTTTGTAAAACAAGTGGGCGTGGTGCGTGCTTTAAGATTCCGTCGATAAAGAAAAGCGCTGTTTCGCTCAGCCCCGCGTACCCGTTTCCGGCGAAAAGCGGTTTGCCATCTTTCCAGAGCGAAATGTGGGTATGCATGCCGGAACCGTTATCGGCAAAGAGGGGTTTGGGCATGAACGTGACGGTTTTGTTATGTCGTCGCGCCACATTGCGAACGATGTATTTATAATACTGCATCGAGTCGGCCATTTGTTTTAGCGGAGCGAACCAGATATCGATCTCGACTTGGCCTGCCGTGGCGACTTCGTGATGTTGTTTGTCCACCGCAATGCCGGCCTTTTCCAATTCCAGGGCCATTTCGTTGCGGATATCTTGTAGCGTATCCATCGGAGGCGCTGGAAAGTAACCTTCCTTTGGGCGGATTTCGTAGCTCAGGTTAGGGAACTCTTCACGCGCGCTGTTCTCATGTCCTTCGACGCTATCGATGTGGTGGAACGACGCATTACCATTGTAACTGAATCACACCTCGTCGAAGATGAAGAACTCCGCCTCGGGCCCGAAGTACGCGGTGTCGGCGATGCCTGTGCTTTTCAGATATGCTTCGGCTTTTTTCTGCCACGCCGCGGAGATCGCTATCGTAAGGCTCGCGGGCGATCGGATCCACGATGGTGCAGATGAGAGAGAGTTTTCTCCGCATTGAAGATGTCGATCCACGCGGTGGCGGGATCTGGAATGACGAACATGTCCGAGGCATTGATGCTTTCCAGCCGCGAATGTTCGAGCGGTCGAAGCCCAGGCCTTCGGTAAAGATATCCTCGTTGTCATCGCTGAGCGTGGTCGTGAAATGTTGCCACGTGCCGGGTAAATCGGTGAATGTGAAATCCACGAGTTTAATCTCGTTTAGATGCGGAAACCTTGTAAAGAACCCTCTTGCAGTCGTGCCCTTGAGAGAGTCTTACGCGACGATGGCCGGGCTAACCGTTGGCCGCGGGGAGAAGTAAATGGGGATGCGATCGAGCATCACCTCTGAAGCAAGCACCTCATACCCGCGATCCCGCTGCCGATCCCACCCCCAACTACTTGGGGACCACTTAATTCATAGACCTTCAGCAAGAACCTCGCGATTGAAATCGCGGGAGCAATGGCGGAGCGCACTATGGGGTGCGCAATCTGCTGGATGGTTGAGATATAATTACCAAGCGCAATGGCGTCGATCCAATGGCCGACCAAAGGATCCAGTGTCCGGAGGATTGGTCCGACGTGTTGACCGGAGCGGTGGCTGGGGGAAGCGGAACGATGGTAGATGCGATCTGCGCCGAACGTGGCCTGCCTGTGATCTCCCAGGAGATCCAGCCGGATGAATCTTTTTGTCGCCATTCGGCCTGTCATCGCCGTGGCCGATGCCGTCAAGCTGCTCAAGGGCGTCACGGCCAGGCGGCGGTTCCACCGTTTTTTTGAGCGGAAGAAGCAGCTGTGGGGCGACGAGCTTTCGGTCGCCCTCGTAGTCCGTCGGGACGGCGGGCAATGGGAGCGCCGAGAGTATCTGCCGGTCGCTCGAGAGTTCTTACCATGTTACCCGACGAAGGCGATGAGTTATGATGGGCACGGTGTCGATCCAACGGGACGTTATGGCGGAAGAAGTAAGATCGCTTACCCCACTCTCTTCGGCCTACGGCGACGCTTGCAACCGGGTCAATCCGGTCATGCGCAAGCATTGCGTCTGGAAGAGGGTAGCCCTGCACGAGCAGCGCGCGTACACCCTGCTGCACTGGGCAACGCCTTTGGGCGCCCAGATGTGCTGCATGCTGTTTCTTACGGTGTGCGGCACCTACAGGGGAAAAAACATGGGGATGCATCAGGAACGAGGCGCCCGTTCCGGCTATCCGCTCCGCCGATGTCAGTGTGCGCTTCGACAAGCGCACATACGCCATGAAGGGGTCTTTTGCTACAGGACGTGGTATCTAAACCTCGTCGTCGAAACGAAAGATTGGCAAGCTGTGGCCTCCGGCCCCATGCTGGGTGTAGATGTCGGGCAAAAGAACGTCGCCGCGATAAGCAGAGGCAAAGTCTTTGGCAGCGGGAAAGTTGTGCGGCAAGCGCGATCGCTCCCTTGCCCTGTGTCGTTGTCTTCCGTCCAACGGCAGCCAAAGCGCTAGACAAAAGCTCCCGTAGGACTCCCAAAAAAAATGCGGCCGCGTTCGGCACATCCATCCCGAAACGAGTAGAGTCATCGTCCAGGCTGCTATCGAGGCGGAGGCCATAGGATCGGAATGGAAGACATCACGCACGTCCGCAACCAGAGGAAGGCCCGCAAGCAGGTGTGCCCCGTCGGCACCGGTGAGCATGGTGGCAGCTGCCGTCCTGCGTCGACCACGTCGATCCAGCCTCCACCAGCCGGAGCTATTTGTGTTGTGGAGTTCGAGGGAAACGCTCCGGACATCGTTTCGGTGCGTCCCCACTATGGTCTCCGGGCGAAGAGTGGCGCGAACGCACGTCGGAATTTTGCTAGCATTGGCGAGACGCCGCTTTCGTTACCGACAGCGCGGGACACGCCTTATGGTAGGAGCAGGGGGGACAGCCATCTCTGCACGCTATTATAAAGCCTGCGACTTTAGCCCCGGGTTCTTCACAGAAGGGAAAGACGAGACTTGCGAGGCGGGCCGTGTATGCGGCCGATGAATCGACGGAGATTCGAGCGTTGTTGAGCTTCCCCGTTTTTCAATACGACTGGCGGAAAGTTTTTCCGTTGACCGGTCTCCTAGCGGCGGCCGGTTGAGGGTAGTGACTGGTGAACCGGTCATGGACCTCGACGAGCACGGGTGAAAAGCCGCTGAGAACGGGCTAAGGAGAAGAGATGGGCCCGTGAAAGATTGACTACTCGATAGGTCGATGGTTAAGCAGCCGCTTTAAGCGCTCGATTTCATGAAGGAGATGGAGAATGAGTTGGAGGACCTCTCTTTTCACGCGGTAACTTTTTTGTAGGGAATGGATTTGGCTCAACCAGTAGAGGGCCTCGTCATCAAAGAGGGGTTCGCCCGTCTCGGTTGTACGCACGTGGCTCACCAGGCCTGCCCGATAGTAAAACCAGACACGTTTCGGATGGATTCCGAGCGCCTGGGCAACGGATTTAACGGTGTAGAGCGAGGGTGGTGGCGCGGGATCCGGTGCTGGGTCAGAAGGTGGGAAGGGAGAAGCAATCATCGTGCTTTCCTAGGAAACTCTTGTAGCCACTTGAGGTTACCACCATAAACAAAAAATGACCCCTTTGGAAAAGGAATGATCATGCCGGAGATTTCCAGGCAAAGGTGCGGTCCTGCCGGTATTGGGGAATTGGCTTTGAAACTTTCATTGAGTGGCGTCGCAAAAGGCGTACCATTGAAGCTTGTGCAATCCTTTCGTGTCGCCATTGTCGGAGCCACAGGGGCAGTAGGCCGGGAAATGATCCGGTTGCTTGAGCTGCGACATTTTCCCCTTAAGGAATTACGGCTATTTGCTTCGGAAAACTCTCGAGGGCGACGAATTTCCGTTGGCTCTCAGGAGTTGGAGGTTCGGACAGTCTCACCGGGAGCCTTCGAGGGGATTGACTTTGCTCTTTTTAGCGCAGGGAGAGAACGATCGCTTTTATATGTTCCCGAGGCGATTCGCAGCGGGGCAGTGGTCATTGATAACTCAAGTGCGTACCGGTATGACCCTAGTGTGCCCCTTGTAGTACCAGAGGTCAATCCGGGGGATTTGGCGCATCATCCAGCAATTGTGGCAAACCCTAACTGCACTACGGCGCTACTCTCCGTTGTGCTTTGGCCGTTGCACTTGCAGGCCCGGATTCGCCGTGTGATTGTAGCGACCTATCAAGCGGCAAGCGGAGCTGGAGCTCGAGGGCTTGAGGAGCTTCACCGGCAAGTCCGTGCCTATGTGCGAGGTTTGCCAGTAGTCAGGCAGGTATTTCGTCATCCGATCGCGTTTAATGTTTTTAGCCACGATTCCCCGATCGGTCCTGACGGTTTCAACGAAGAGGAGAACAAGGTAGCGAGGGAACTGCGAAAGATTTTTCACGAGCCAGATCTAGGGGTGTGTGCTACCTGTGTACGGGTGCCGGTTTTCCGGGCTCATTGTGAGGCCGTTGTGGTGGAGACAGAAGAGAAGCTCTCCGCGGAAGAGGCACGGAAGTTGCTGTCCCAGGCTCCGGGCGTTCGCGTGGTGGATGATCGGGAGTCAAATACCTTTCCTATGCCGGTGGATGCTGCCGGGAGGTTAGAGGTTCTGGTAGGTCGAATCCGGGAAGATCCTTCCCATCCCCATGGGCTTGCCTTTTTCCTTGCCGGTGATCAGCTCCTAAAAGGAGCTGCGTGGAACGCGATCCAGATCTTGGAACATCTCTCCGGGGCTCGTTGCGAGGGATAGAACTTTCTATGGGTTTTGGGGTTCCGGATGGGGTGCGTGGGGTGGGTAAAACGGAGCGAATTCTGGGAAGGAATGAGCTTTTTGGGAGAGATGGGATAAAGCGCTATTCTATTTGTAAGAAAGACTTGTTCCAAAGGGCTACTCTCATCCGGCCCGGGGGCCATGGGAAAAGAGGCAATAGGCAGGACCCACCGACAGTCGTATCCTCCTAGGTAAAATGGGATATCGCACCACTTTGCGCGTGCAAGGCATGAGTTGTGCGAACTGTGCTCGGCATGTCCGTGAGGCTTTAGAACGGGTCGATGGGGTCGCGCGGGTTTCGGTGGAATTGGAAACAGCCTGCGCCACAGTAGAGGGCAAGGGAGACGCTCCCCCGTTGCCAGAGCTTCTTCAAGCCGTGCAGGAAGCTGGGTACGAGGCGACCCCTCTTTCGGAGGGTCGTAAGGATCTCATTGGTTGGAAGCAAAGAATTATCATTGGAGGATTTTTTACTTCTCTTCTCTTTTTGTGGGAGTGGTTTGGCCCGATGGAAGAGGGATGGCCAGGATGGGTTCAGCTAGCGATGGCCTTGCCGGTGCAGTTTGTCACCGGTGCCCCTTTTTATCAAGGAGCTTGGCGGCAAGCCCGGCAGGGCCGGTTGAACATGGACACTCTGGTGGCTCTTGGAAGTAGCGCGGCCTTTTTCCTTAGTTTTTATGGGCTCTTACGACCTTCGGCAGTTCATCACCTGTATTTTGATGAAGCTGCAGCCATTATCACGCTTGTCGGAATTGGACACTGGCTTGAGCACCGGGCCACCGAAAGGGCGACCGGAGCCTTGCGGGGACTGCTGTCGCTGGCTCCCGATCGGGCGATGGTGCTCTTGCCCGATGGGAAGGAAGAGCTCCGCGAGTTATGGAGGGTCCGCCCGGGCGACCGTGTGGTCTTGCGACCGGGGGATCGTGTTCCGGTGGATGGGACCATTGTAGAAGGGACGACCACGCTTGATGAAAGCATGCTCAGTGGCGAAGCCCAACCCGTTTCTAAGGGTCCTGGAGAACCGGTTTTCGCTGGCACGACCAATTTGGATGGTCGCGTGCTTGTCGAGGTGAAGGCAGCCGGATCGGACACGGTTCTCGCCCACATTGCCCGCGTGGTTGAGCGGGCACAGAGTAGTCGTGCTTCCGTTCAGCGATTCGTGGACAAGGTCAGTAACATTTTTGTGGTCGTGGTAGTGTTACTTGCGGGGGCAACCGCGCTTTTCTGGGGTCAGATTCATCCGATTGGGTGGGAGAGTGCTTGGATCCGGGCAGTTTCGGTTTTGATTGTTGCTTGTCCCTGTGCCATGGGGTTGGCTACCCCGGCCGCAATCATGGTGGCGGCGAACGTGGCGGCTCACCGCGGGATTCTTATTCGTGACGCGCTTGCTTTGGAAAAGTGTGGAAACATTGACACGGTTATTTTCGATAAAACGGGAACGCTTTCCCGTGCCGGCCTCTTTGTGGAAGAGCTGGTGGTGAGCAGTGCCGAGGAGAAAGAGGCCGGTTCCCTTTTCCGCTCGCTTGCGTGGTCGAGCCACCATCCGGTGAGCCAGGCCATTACTCGCCATTTTAGCCAGTTTCCCTTCGTCGAAATTTCCCATTGGAGGGAAGAACGCGGCTCAGGGGTCGAGGGAATCTGGAATGGCAAGCGCGTGCGATTGGGCAATTTTCATTGGCTTTCATCGTGCGGAGTTAGCCTTCCAGAAGGGAGCCGGGAGAATGGATCGAGGATCGGGCTTGCGGTGGAGGGTACACTTATCGCTTGGGTTCGAATAGGTTCCGAGCCCAAGGAGGAGGCTGCCCGCGTAATCACCGAGCTTCGAAAACAAGGCTTCCGAGTAGGCCTTCTGTCGGGTGATTCCCGGGAAGCCACCTTGGCTTTTGCTCGGAAGGTCGGTTTACATCCGGATGAGGTGATAGCAGAAGTCCGGCCTCACGAAAAGGCGCAAGCGATTGCCCGATGGCAAGAGCAGGGGAGACGGGTTGCTTTTGTGGGGGATGGGATTAATGACGCACCGGCCTTAGCGCAAGCCGATTTAGGGATCGCTGTACTGGGAGCGACGGATCTTGCGAAAGAATCATCGGATGTGGTGCTCCTTCGAGCAGAGATTGAAAACATCCCCTTTGTGCTGCAGCTTGCTTTGGCCACCTTGCGCACGATTCGACAAAACCTTTTCTGGGCTTTTTTCTATAACGCTTCAGCGATTCCCCTCGCAGTTGTCGGATGGGTTTCCCCCGTGGTTTGTGCTGCGGCCATGGGGCTTTCGGACCTCTTTGTGCTGGGAAACGCCCTGCGGCTATACCGCCTGGGTCGATCCTCTTAAAGGGCGAGTCAAAAGATGGGTTCCAGAAAAGAGGAGGCAGGCCTAGGCAAGGCAGTTCTTTTTGCGGAGGATCGTCTTCCCTAGCGTTAGAACGTAGCTGGGGCTTGTGGGCGATAGAAGGATGTTGTCGGTCCTCTCTTTTAATGCCAAACGTGGCATAGGTAGGGGCTTTGGGAAAAATCTTCTAGATCGGCAGGCTGTTTCTTTTTGGTAGCGAAAACAAGAACGCTATTCTTCCGTGCAAACCCTTTGGCAGTGGGATCTCTGGCTTCTTCGAACGATTAATGTGACCTTGGCTCATCCAAAGCTTGATCCGTGGATGGTCACCCTTTCGGATTTCCACTTTTTCCTTTGGGGTCTAATCGTTGTGGGACTGGTGCTTGTCAGCTTGGGGCGATTTCGTGAGCGAGCTTTTGTCGCTGTCGCGCTTTCCGTTTTTCTCATTGGAGACCTGGGTATCAGTGGTCCCCTCAAAAGCTTCTTTGCGCGTCCTCGGCCTTACCAAGCCCTGGCAGGCGTTCGGGTAGTGGACAAGCTAGGCGTGCGATGGTCCCAATCCTCCCAGAAAGGCCCTTTTCGGTCGTTTCCTTCCGGACATGCTTGTAACACCGCCGCCCTAGCAACCGTAACCAGTGCCTTTTACTTTCCTTGGGGACGGCTCCTATGGATTTGGGCGTTTCTAGTGGGTTATTCCCGGGTCTACGGTGGCCACCATTATCCGACCGATGTGATCGGATCCTGGCTGCTTGGATGGGCATACGCGCGCTTGCTTCTCTGGATCTTTCGCCACCTGTGGGTCGTTCTTGGGCGCAGTCTTTTTCCCACAATCTTGATCGATCATCCCGATCTGGTAGCCAAAACGCGCGGCAACAACTCCTGAAGCAAAACTCGAAAAGGTAGGAGGTTTTTTTCCTTGGGTCTTGCTTGTGACCCTAAGGAAGTTTAAGAATGCCTGGAGAGGTGTCGGGCGCAACCTGCGCAAGCAATGCCTTTGTGTCCCCACAATTCGGGCCTTTTCTCCAGGTTGAGGGACCCAAAAACGCAAGAGTGCACCATCCGGGCCTCTGTCGTCTTAATCGGAGTACAGCGGTTGTACCAACCGGGCTTTGTCTTTGTCCGTGGAGACCGGATCGTAGAGGTAGGTCCCTTGGGCCGGCGACGACGAAAAAGGAGAGGCAAGCTGTGGGAGCTCGACGGGGCGATTGTGACCCCGGGCTTCATTAACGCTCATTGCCACCTGGATTATACCGGGTTACAGGGAAGGTTACCTCGCCAAAGCTTTTCGGATTGGATCCGGCGCATCGTGGAAGAAAAATCGAAGCTTACTCGAGAAGGGCTGGTATCGGCCATCCGTCGGGGCTATGAGCTTTTGCTTGCTTCTGGAACAACGACGGTTGCCAACATTGAGGCGTTCCCAGAGATTTTACTTGAGGAAAAGCCTCTCCTACGCACGATCCACTTTTTAGAGCTTCTCGATATCCGAGTTTCTCCGTGGAGCGAGGAACGGTTGGCAGGCTTCTGGAAAAGTCTCTTGTGCCAGCACTCCCCCATGCAGAGGGTAGGCTTGGCGCCCCATGCTCCGTATACGGTTTCGGAACATTTGTATCGCTTGGTGGCACGATGTGCCGATCAATTGAATCTCCTGTGGACCACTCATGTAGCCGAATCGCAGGAGGAGTATGAGATGTTTCGCCAAGCCAAAGGGCCGCTTTATGAGTTGATGAGGGGACTGGGAAGAGACTGCAGGGATTGTGGCAAGACTTCTCCCTTAGGCGTTTTGGCGAAGCAGGGAATTCTTAGCCCTCGAGCGATTCTGGTTCACGCGAATTACCTGCAGAAAGAGGATCAAGATACCGTAGTTCAAAGTGGCGCTACCTTGGTTCACTGTCCTAAAAGCCACGCCTTTTTCGGTCATGACGCGTTTCCATTAACGGAATGGACAAGCTTGGGGGTTCCAGTACTTCTCGGAACCGACAGCCTGGCCAGTAATGACACTCTGGACCTAAGGGAAGAGATTCGCCTGGCTCGCAGGATCCATCCGGGTATAGCGCCAGCTCAATGGTGGTGGATGGTGACGGGAAAGGCAGGAAAAATTTTGCAGAAAAAGCCAAGCCTGGGGACAATCGAGACGGGAGCGGTAGCGGATCTTGTGGCTTTTCCTTGGGAACCGGGCGAGGATCCGTGGGAATGTGTCATTGAGGGGAAAACCCCACCCCGATTGGTTATGGTCGGGGGAAACGTATTAGTGGCTCCCGACTCGTAACCTTGGATGGCATGCGAGATTTTGAGGACAGAAGCTCATCTTTTGCCCGCGCTTCATTGTAGATCATGGGTAGTGGGGAAACCAGCTTCCGGGAAAAACTGGCCAGCTTTCGCCAGAGAGGGCTGGAACGGTTTCGGATCACCTTTGAAGGGCGAACCCCCAGACATCTTTCGCAAGAGGGGCGGCTCTATGTAAGCTTTGCCTCAAACGATTATCTTGGGCTCTCCTGCCATCCGAGAGTACGGGAAAAAAGCTGCGAAGCGGTTGAGAAGTTTGGTGCCGGTGCGGGCGCTTCCCCTCTCGTTTGTGGCCAGTTGGGCCTACACACCCAGCTAGAAGAAGAGATCGCCCGTTGGAAGGGAACGGAAGCGGCCTGTCTTTTTTCCAGCGGGTATGCAGCAGCTTTAGGTACGATCCGGGCTTTGGTGGGCCCCGGGGATCTTGTGGTTCTGGATGAGTTTTCCCACGCTTCCCTTTGGGACGGAGCGCGGCTCTCTCGGGCTTTGGTCCGGGTGTTTTCTCACAGCGATTTGGACGCTCTTCAACGGGTGTTGACCCGCTACTCAAAAAAAAACCGCAGGATTCTCGTTGTCGCTGAATCCGTCTATTCGATGGACGGAGATGTCGCTCCTTTGCAGGACCTTGTTGAACTTAAGGACCGGTACGGCGCCTGGCTTTTACTCGATGAGGCCCATGCTACAGGGATTTACGGAAAAGCGGGAGCCGGCTTGGGTTCGGAGCTAGGGGTCGCTTCGAGAATCGAGTTTCACTTGGGGACCCTAGGGAAAGTGCTGGGGAGCATGGGGGCCTATGTGGCTGCCTCTCGGGAAGTCATCCAGTGGCTTTTGCATTCAGCTCGGTCGCTAATGTATTCTACCGCCTTGTCTCCGGCCATGGTCGCTGCTGCCTTGGAGGCGCTCAAGATTCTTCACTCGGAAGAGGGAGCTAGGAGAAGGAATCAACTGTGGGATAACATCCGGTTCATCAATCCGGATGGTTCTTCCGCCATTCTTCCCATTGTTGTGGGAGCCGAGAGCAAAGCCATGGAGATGGCTTCTCGATTGCAGGAAGAAGGGTTCTATGTCCCAGCGATCCGGTATCCGACCGTTCCCAGAGGGAAGGCGCGGTTGCGCATAAGTGTCACAAGCGAGCACAAGCCTGCCGACATGGCCGGGCTTTTGGCGATTCTCCGACACATGGGGATTTGTCCGTGAGTTGGGTAAGGAAAGATCGCACCTTCGTCTGGCATCCGTTTACGCTCTACGAGGAGTGGTTTGATCCAGAAGATCCCTTTCCTGTCATTGTGGGAAGTGAGGGGAGCTATCTCTACGACGAGGAAGGGCGTGCCTATCTCGACGGCAATAGTTCCATTTGGACCAATCTTTACGGTCATCGGAACCCCGCGTTAATCGAAGCGGTTTGTGCGCAATGGAGGACGCTGGATCACGTTTCCTTTTTAGGGCTCACCCATCCCTCTGCGATCCTTCTTGCAGAGAGGTTGTCCCAACTCTTTGCCCAGGATTCTCCCGTGGAGTTCCGAGCCTTTTTTTCCGACGACGGATCTACGGCGGTGGAGGCGGCTATCAAGATTGTTTGGCAGTATCACCGCATTCGAGAAGGCCGGGAGCGGGACTACTTCATCTGCCTCAAAGGAGGCTACCATGGAGACACGGTTGGCGCGATGAGCGTCGGCAATAGCCCAGTTTTTCATGCGCCGTTTGGTAAGCTTCTTTTCTCTTCCCGCCCGGTGACTTCCCCGTCTTGCTATCGCTGTCCTTATAACCGGGCTCGGCCGGAAAAACGTGATGCGCGGTTATACCGGAAGTGCCAATGGGAATGTGTAAGGGACTTAGAACGCACGCTGTCCAAGGATCCTTCCCGATGTACAGGGGTGATCGTGGAGCCCAAGGTCCAAGCAGCGGCAGGCATGCGCATGCATCCGGCTGGGTATCTCCGGGCGGCCGCTGCATTGTGCGCAAGTCTCGAAGTTCCCCTCATCCTCGACGAGGTTTTTACGGGTTTTGGTCGAACAGGTAGGATGTTTGCAGCGCATCATGAGGGAGTGATAGCGGATGTGGTGGCCTTGGGAAAAGGTCTTACCGGGGGGCTTCTACCGCTGGGAGCAACGCTGGTTCGTCAGGAAATCTTTGCATCCTTCCGAGGCGGCCCATCTCGTGCCTTTCTCCATGGGCACAGTTTTACAGCCTATCCGGCGGGTTGTGCGAGTGCCTTGGCTAGCCTTTCCCTTTTAGAGGATGTTTACTGGAAAAAGCGAATCGCAGAAGTTTCGGCAGCGGTTGCCCGCTTGAGCCGAAGATTTTGGGAGCACCCTAACGTGGGAGATGTCCGGCAGGAGGGAACGGTCCTCGCAGTAGAACTGGTTGAAGATTTTGCCACGGCGAAGCCGTGGCCATCTGAGCTAAGACTGGGCGCAAAAATTTGTCAAAGGGCCCGTCGCTATGGACTATTGACGCGGGGGATTGGGAATGTCCTCATTTTGGTGCCACCCTATTGCGCTACGGACAAGGAAATAGAACAGATGGTAGATGCTCTTTTCTTGGCTCTCTGTGATTTCCTTCCATTGCGTAAGGTGTAGTCAGTTCTTGGGATCTTTGGCGGCGAAAAACGAACAACCGGCTATTGTTCTCCTGCTACGACCTATGGCTTCTAGACCGGCTTGGAGCGGTTTAGCGCTCAAGGAATACGCCCGCCGCTTACCTCCTGGGATCCTTCCATAGGGCACGCGAGCTCACCATGCAGGTATGCCTATCCTAGACGGGACAGAAAAAAGCAAACCTGACTTGGTAGGGTTACCTAGCTCATGGCGACCTTGCAGGTTAGGCAAGCCGAAGAGCAAAGAATCCAAACGGAATCAAAGAGAGAAGCGCTTGTATCGACTTCGTTTGTTTGGGTGGATGTCAGAATCCTTTAGGCGCGGGGGGCGGTCGCCCTGGAACGCTCCAAAAAGCACCTTCTACTTTTCGGTGACAGGTTAGAGCGACCACAACGCTGGGGCGCGCAGCGACGGGATGCTCCACGTTGAAAAGGTTAGCTAGCTCTGGTATCGCTCGCTTAGTCTTGCCCCTTTCCTTTTCGCTGGCCCACGCGGATAAGGCGAGCTAGCAAGTCCCAAAGAGTTGCCCATAGCTAAACAATCTAGGGACACATAAGGTTCTTTATCTTTAGTAAGTACATCGGAACGAAGTTACGTAGGTGGGCCAAGCGGCAGGGTATTTGCCACAAGACGGGTTAGCGGATGTGGAGGGAGAGGTCTGTGCCTATTCCCGCAGAATCGTTACTAACTGGAACGGTGGGTGTTGGTGCAAAGTCTTCACAACTCGATGGGGTGGCCCTCTAGGCGCGGATGTGCAAGCGGCGGCGAACCAGTGAATTGGGAAAGGCAATCGGCTTGGGCTCTCCCCATTGGCTCTCAAGCAAAGCGTTACGGATCGTCCCGGCCATCAGGGAGATTGGGCTCTGCGATGCATGGCCATCGCAGAGGGCTTGTTGGGCAGGTCTGTGATCCAAAGGCCGGCTTCATCCTGGTCCGAGTACTTGCGCCGGCTGATGGGCTTCGAGTACCGGAAAGCGGCATTGGCCGGCTAAAGTCGATCGATCCTGGTGGTGCATCCCAATGAGGTGAGCGAGGATATCGTCGCGCGATCTCCTTTGAGGAGATTGTTTCATTGTGTGCCAGGCTTTTACCGAGAAGAAACCCGCACAGAACCGCTCCAAAAAGGCGCTTGTAGCCATTCATGACTGAGCTTCCCATGTGCCCATTTGAGGCACGTTTGACGCCGAGACCGGAAGAGGTTTTGCGTCCGGACGGCGATGGGGCGCTGTACAGGGGGGTTGAGGAGAGTTTTTTTGCCAAATGCGGGCTCGCGTTTCACCAAAGAAACGTAAGCGATCCTTCTTGCCGCGGTTTGGCTTGACCGCCCGAGAGTTCCATGCCCTCCGGTTCGGGGCTTGAAC
>NZ_CAJNOB010000013.1 GCF_905250085.1 Candidatus Methylacidithermus pantelleriae | reverse complement strand
CACATATCTAGCCAGAAAGCGCTGGGCCCCGAACCGCCGACTCCTTCGGCTCCCCCCTCCCCGAAAGGGGTAAGAAGCTTCCGGCCAAGCAACCCCCTCCACCGACCCCAATTCCCCTCTCATCCATCCTTGCGTCCCAAGCTCTTAACCCGTCACTCCTTGACTTTCCCGTGTACCCAATCGCTTTTCCCCAAGCGAACCTCTTCCCCCTCCGACTGATCTTTCGGACGAAGCCGCGCCGTGCGGAGAACCATCTCTTATCCTTACCCCATTCCCTCCATAGGAGCCTCCATAAAAGCTCTCCGTTGCACAAAAAGATTACTCACAATTGTCACGGCATTTTTTTCAAAAGTGCCTCTCCTACCTCTTAAGCGACCACCAAAATGGCCAGTTTTCAGCAAACATAGCTCGTAACGCGAACTTCTACCCCATCCTGTAGCAAGCCATTGCCGCCAAATATCCATCGCTATTTCTCATCCGCCCTGACCAGAGGGCATCAACCAGTGGGGAGGGAGTGATCCCCCACTGGGTGCGGCATCAAATTCCACGATGTCTCACCGTGGGAGCGCAGAAAAGAAAAGCCGTGCCCGATCTACCTTTTGGGTCTCCAAAAGTCACCCGTGGGCAGTCTCCGTGCACAATGAGTTACGCTTTAGCTAGCGGACGAAATTCCTTCCCTATCTCGTGTGAGATCTAAGAGCCGGCTGTGGGATTTGAACCCACGACCCGCGGTTTACAAAACCGCTGCTCTGCCGCTGAGCTAAGCCGGCGCAAGAAATGAAGCACCGCCTCATCCTAGGTGCACGGCGGAGAGATGTCAAACGGCGCCAGCCTCTGCTTAAATCCTAGACGCCTTTTCTCCACCTCGGAAGACGAGCCTTCGAAAGACCGATGTAAAGCAAAGTTTCGCCCGAAGGTAGGCTTTGCTAAAGGAAGGGAAGCTGCGGTTTTGAGAGAGGCTTTATCAGCGCTGCGCTTGGTAGGCGTGGAGAAAGAGGCTTTTCCAAGGATAGGCACCCGCCAACGGGAGGAGGAGAGGTCGGACGCCGACGCAGAAAGCTCTCGATATCAAAGGGATCAAAGCGAAGCGTTCCCATCTCCGCCTCGGGCTCATTCCGTTCCTTGCAGAGCGACGTGTGTCACAGTGCTTCGGGTAGGGTATAAGAGGGCATAAGTTAGAACCCGAGAAGGATAGGTGAAGCTCGTTGCTAGCCATTTGTGACATCAAAAGGATCTTGGCAAAGAGGGAGCGTTGGTCTTGGACCCGATTTTCCCTCTCTCCCCGACCTCAACAGAGCGTTTCATCGAGCTCGTGAGGAGGCCAGTGCTCGGGGGTGCCAATACCTGCATTATATATGGGCCACAAGGGTATTTCATGAAAAGATATTCCCGTGAAGTTGACTGTCTGAACCAAGCGGCAGGGTAGCCGTTAGAAACCAGCTTAGCGGATGGGGAATGAGCGGCGGTTCCCGTTTCCGGCCGACCGGCTGCCCATTGGAACTGTCATCGTGCATGCGGGGCCGGAGCGAGCCGATGGCGTCGTTCTCTACGCGCGTCTGTTCAGCGACGCCCAAAAACTCCATCCCGATACGCAACCGGCGTGCTTGACGCGAGTTTATGCTAAAGCAAACGGCTGCGGATCGCCAAAGGTTGTGTCATTGAGGCCGGACTGGAATGAACGGCCACCGGAGAGGTCTCATCAGCGTGCTGCCTGATCCAAGGATAGGCATGATTTGGGTCGAGGATCCCGAGCGGCTCGTACGCTTGGGGATTTCCATTCCTGGGGGCGGTATTAGCCGTGCAGAGCCGCTCCATCCTCGTCATTGAGCCCAACGAGATGGAGCGGAGGACATTGTGGGTGATCTCTGCGCACGCTCATCGTTTCCCTGTGCGCCAGGGTTTACGGGAAGCGGTCCGCTACAAACCGGCCGAAGAAGGCCCTCGAACCAATGGCATGAGTAAGCCCCTTGTTTTTACCTCGCAGACCCGTTTTTGCGGCTAACCCCGGGCAGGTTTGGTGCCTGGACGCCTATGCAGCGCTTTACGGGCGGGCAAATGCCGGCCCTTTTTGCCCGGATGCAGGTCGCGGCATTTTGCCAAACAAGCTCTAGCACTCACTCGTGCGCCGCCTCTGCCTCACCGGCACTTGAACGCGATCCGGTTCCAGCAATGAAACCGGTTGCCCAGCGTCCTTACCCTTGGGCGGTGAACGTAGCTGCGGGTTGGGTTAGACTGCCCAGGATCCAAAGCTAGGCCAGCACCGGTGGGCGAGAAGATCAAAAAGGGTCAGGGAGTGCCAAAACGATGAGGAAATCCCGTTCTGGGTTCTTTGGGTTGTGTGCCTGGCGCTGTGTTTGTGGAGATGCTCCAACGTTCATGGTGGTGGAACCATGGGACACATCGGAACAAGCGCGTCCTAGAGCACCAGGGCGCAGGTGGATCCCCTTGGGAACGGATTGGCCGTGATTGTGTGTACTTGTATCCGGAAATTGGGGGCAGCGCGTGGGGGGTAGGATTGGCCATCAACGAGTTAGGCTCTATGGGGGCTTGGATGGCTCGGTCACGGGGCACATCGCTTAAAAAACGCGCCTTTTCCTACCTAGGAATCGATGGATCTACCTCGGGACGGATTTTAGAAGCCAAACAGTGCGCATTAGGCCCCCGGGGTCGGTGGCACAACGTCGGGCCGTATCGGGAACAAGCCCGTTCGACTCCTCCGGAGCCGTGATAGGTGATCCAAAGGTTCCCGGTGGCAAACGGGATGACGTTGGACAAGGGAGAGACGGTCGAATGTTCCAATCGCGCTGGGCGTCCTTCTTGCTTGGCCAGCAGGTGGTAGTCTTTTTTTTAGAGAAGCTCCGGTGATTCATGGACGCGCTCAATAAGCACCATCGGCGCATTATTGGTTTGGGCAAGGTGACGGCGCCCGTAGCTATGGTGCATCGCGTTAGGTTTCCAGGTTATTGCTATAGCCTTGACCCGGTTATCCAGCAGCCGGCGGGCATTCGGCGGCCGCAGGCTCCTCTGGCAAGGTTCGGGGTGAGCGTGCGGCTCGTCGATCTTTTAGAATACCTCGTAGCGCTAGAAGTTGACGTACGAAGAGTGGCGGTTGATATCCATCAGCTTCGCCATGCCCGGAGAGGCGATGGAAGCGTCTTCTTCTTGCAGAGTCTGGTCTGGGGATCGCCGAACTTTGTACACCACTCGTACGCAGCTGGCAGTCTCAATCTTTTCCTATCTCGTAAGCAGTGATCGGGTATAGCTTTTGTAAGCCTGCTTTTTCGCGTTTCCCGCCGAGCAATCGCTTGGGTGTTTTTCCGTTATCCCCTTTTTGTGTGGTGCATCGGCTCAAACCGCGCCTTTCACCGACCAGGACAGCCTGTTTTCTCCTTGCTCGGTCCAGACGGTGTGCAAAGGCAGGGTGGTGAGTTTCAAGCGCCACTGAAACTCCGGCTTGAGCCCACTTCCTACGAGTTCCCCGGAATCAAGGGCCCCGCTGGTGACCCGAGAGAAGATGTGCTCACAAGCCAGCCTCAAGCAGGGCTGGAAAGAGGAAAAGAGAAAGCTCGCTCACGAACGGGTTTTGAGCGGCTTGTCGGGGAGCTTCTTGAGTGATTGATTGAAAATCCTGCCTCGCCTCGAAACCAGTATCTTGTGGCGACCGCGTACGATTGCAGTAGTCCGCTCAATCGGGCCACTACCCAAGTAGACCGCCATGACGCTGCTCATGTGGCCTTAAAGCCGGCAAAGCCAAAGCGTGCCGGGGATCGCTACTTTCGACCTGAATCGCGCTAATCTTTCGATGAAGAAAACCCAATTCATAATGCTTTTGGCCGCGCATCCCCAAGCAAATACTTCTGGAGTTAGGAGGGTCAAGCGCCACTGACCCCCCCTGCGGGGGCTCAGCGTGAGCCCGCGCATGCCTGGCAATCTACTCCTGCCACGAGCATTAGGTGGCAACAACGGAGAAACTTTGACAACCCCCGCGTGATTCTGCTAGAGACTATAACTATTGCAATCGCATTCCTTGGGGGAAGCGATGAACAAGAATGACGGAAGAAAGAAGAGGGGAAAGAAAAAACCGAATGAGTTGGCTTCTCCCAAAGATTCTGTCTCTTTGTCGAAGGCCCCATGTACCGGCGGCGGCGTTTTCTTGGGTCCGGTAGGCCGCCGCTTTCCCACCCGCTGTAGGCACGAATAACGGGTGGCCTTCCCGGCACGTGCGGGTCTATCTTTTCCCATGGCTTCCGATCGTGGCGCCCAAGATGGTTATCGGCTCCGCTTTGACTTGCAAAAAGCAAAGGCAAGAAGACAACCCCATGAGGATCTTTGGCTTTACGAGAAGGAAGGGTAGAGATGGATGCTCCGGCGACTCGGTACCAAGAATAACGAACTTCGGGGAACGGCAAGCCGGCAACTCGCTTCAGTTTCTCAGGTTTTCGGACCTTTGCAGTTATAAGACCACTTATGGAAAAGTGCATAGAGTCGGTTCCTCAAGAGATTGCGCATAGCTGATTCTTCCATAGGAAAATGATAGATCTTGCAGGTTGTAGGCATCTTTGTCCACGAGGTCCGTACCGATCGCACCGGGAGCATGTAGCGGCAGGCGAGGGTTCGGGAGTCCTGCCGGTTGGGGAAAAGGTGAAAAAGGTGAACGGAAGCAACTGGGCCATGGGAGGCGGCTCCCGGTCGAAAGGCAGGAGGTTGTTCGCACAAGCTTGAAAGCGCAAAAGCTTGTCCCCCTAGAGGCCTTACAGCTGGAAGAGCCATTCGATGATGCGGGGTGCGGGGTACGGGAAGAGGTGTCGCGAAGCTGCGGTGTAGAGGAAATCCTTGGAGGAAAAAGATCGGAGCGAAAGCGGCGGTCGAGTAAAGCGATCGCTTTTGGGGGCAGACTCTTTTTGCCTCTTCGAAGTGTGCGTTGCGGAAGGAAGCAAGGGGGACACCTTCGGGGGAACGCTGTGGGGCAGAGGATAGAGGACAAAGGGAGTTGGAAGGAGAACGAGCTCTGCCTCCGCGAGGGATGGGTGAAACGGCGGTTAGAACTAGGTGGAAAAGAAGCTCTATCGCGAGGGTCGCCTTCGGGGAACGAGTCTTGTGCTTTATGATCTATCCGCCGTGTGTACTTTGAGGGGCAGGGCCGGAGGGACTATCCCGTTATGGACAGAGCCGAGATCACCGACGGGATCGGCGGCCAGTTTTTCTTCTCGATTGCGACCCATGCTCAAGAAGTTCCGATTTCTTGTAAAGAATTTGCGGGCAAACCGGGCGGATTCGAAAACTCTTGTGGCGTTGCTCGTGACACTCCAAGGCCGGTTGGGCATCCCAGAAAGAACCCTCGTTTTTGATGGAGGAACGGAAAAGCCCGTGGAACTTGAAGGGGCTTGACGGAGAGAGCGCTTCCCTATGTCGCTTGAGGCAAGAGAGGCGAAGCTCCAAGAGCGATGTTCGGACTCTTCGCAAAAGATCCGCAGCTTTGCCTTACCCACCGGAGTCAAGGCATCGAGGGGGAAAGCAATGGGGTTCGATTCTATGATTGCCCCAGGAAAATGGCCTAAGCCTTGAGCGATCGGGCCCGGCGGCAAAGCCGGGTAGCTCGTGCGAAGGAGGTGTTGGCCGAGATTCCGAAAACGATCGCCCAAAAGCCGATCCGCTCAAACTGGGGAGCCCGGTCGGTCGGGGAGCCCTTTTGCCTCCAAGCCCAAAAAATCCTTTCGAGTACGAAGTCAACCGACAAGGTCTCCGGTGGAAGCGTAAAGAGAGGAGCGGATCCCAGAAGAGGAACCGATCGGTGGATAGTATCTCGGGGAGCCCCATCTCTCCCTACCGGAAGCTTCCCCCGGAGTGCTCGTCACTCAACATAAGCGAGTCGCCAAGATTTGAACCGGTTTTTTCCCAGCTCAGAAGCACCCTGGAAGCCCGTCCCGTGTATCACTGGCCGGGAAACTCCTCCGCAAGCGAAAGGGATCCGCCGCAAAGCTACCGATTCGTGCGGGACTGGAAGGGGAACGGGTGTTTGCCAAGGGTCGAGGCGCAGACCCATTTCCTGGGTGACACACCGCTTTGCCGGAGCGGTCGGCATCGACACGAACGAGGGTCATCTCACCTTGGCCGAAACGGACTGCTTTGATAAAGGCGTGAGAATCCCCGGGATCCGATTCAATCTCCATGGCAAGAGCGACGAGCAAGCCAAAGCGATTTTTGGTGATGCGTGCAAAGGAGGTGATCCGCGCCTGTGCTGAATCGGGCAAGGCGCTTGTGATCGAAGGATTGGATCTTTGTAAGAGGACGCTCGAGCTGGAGTCGGTGGATCCTGTTGCGGCTGGCTTGCTCTTTTCCTTCGCCTACGCCAAGGCGATCGCGGCGGTGAAGTCGGCTTTTTTTGCTGCCGGAGTCGAGGCGAACCGAAGTCGACGCGGCCCACACGCCTGTGATGGGCGCGGTCAATGACGCACGTCGTCATGGCACAAGTTCTAGCTAGAACGTGGCCTCGTGCCCTCGCCCGGAGAGGATTGGGTCTGTCCGAAAGCCCATTCGTGGGAGGGGGCAGTCGTGCCTTCTCGCAACGGCGGTAGTGTCACCTTTGCCCTACCCGGAAGCAATCGGACCAAGCAGGTGTGGTGGTTCCGGCCAGGGGTTCGGGGGAGACTCAACGCGGCGCAAGTGTACTACATGCCCGGTCGGGATGCAATCGGGCTGTCTCGCGCGCCTGTGTCCCCAAAAACGCCGGACTGGGCGCTACCTGGGCTTTGTCGGTGAAACCCCGATACGCCAATCGCCGGCAGCACGGTTCGGCGGCCGGCGTCCCGGACGATCTTCCCTGGTAGGCAAACGGTTGTCTATGGTTTTCAGAACGGTTCAGGAGCTATTGGCAAGGATACACACAAACCCGTTCGCGGCTCTTGTTCGCTTTAGCCCACGGTGGCTTCGTTAGATTGGCGCGCGATATCCGAAGAATTCATGGTCTTCTTGGTATCCTCCTTCGCCGGCTCCGAGATGGGTGAAGTCGGAAACAAACTCGATGGCCGCAATCCATTTCACCTGCTTGTAGCCAAGCTCATTTTCGCAGCGTAATCGTAAGGGCGCACCGTGCAGCACGCTCAGTGCAGACCCGTTCATCTCGTAAGCCAGAATCGTGAGTTCATGCCGCAAGTTCTCTATCCTGTGGACATCATAATAGACCCCACCTTCCCCCCCTTCGCCGAAGGAGTAAAAAACTGCATAACGTGCCTCAGGCTTGGGCTTCACTACTTCAAGGAGATGCCGCATAGGTACTCCTCCCCACTTGGCGATTCCGCTCCAGCCCTGGATACAGAAGTGATTCGTGATCTGCTCCTGCTTCGGCATGGCTCGCAGCTCGGCCAGGGAGAATTCGGCCGGGGTTTCTACCAGCCCACTGATCCGGAGGCGATACGAGGCGAATCTTTCCCGGACCAGCTTCTCGTATTGGTCGCTGCAGGGAAGCTTCCCGTTGGGCCAGAGGAATGGCGAGATGTCTTTTTCGCTATATTGAACACGCGGGGGAATGGATTCTCCCAGAAACAAGAAGGGCCCCAAAAGCGTGGCCCCTGCTTTTTGCACAACGCGGGCATGCCGAATAGTCAAAGGCGAAACCCAGCACCACGCGATAATGACAAGGATCATCCCTGCACCAAAGAGGATCCATCCTTGCGGAGAATCGCCGCGAATTCCCGCAAACATGTGATTCAGATTCTCCGTCGCTCCGGTAAGAAAGACGAGTGTCACGTGTACCACCACAAAGAGGATGAACCAGCAGAGCACCAGGAAGTGAATTGAGCGGGCAATCTGGCGATTTCCTAGTGGACCGAGCCAAGCCAGCCGATTGGCAATGGCCGGTGCCTGAAGAAGCCCTGTGACTAGGGCAAGTGGCGCAGCCACAAAAACGGTCAGAAAATACGTAAGCTGTTGGGCGCTATTGTAGCGAGTCCAACTCTGATTGGACGGAAAGTGGAGCGAAAGATATTGCAAGAGGACGGAAATGGCGTTCGGGAAAACGTCCCAGGAGAGAGGGACGATCCGTCTCCATTGAGGAGTCAGAAAGAGTAAAACGTAAAAAATCACTCCGTTAGCCAACCAGAGCAGATCAAAGGCAAAATGCCACCAGCGTGCCAACCCGATCGAATGACGAATGCCTGGGAGGCCGAGCCAGCTGGGCAGCGTAACGGAGTCGTCCTTCGCGGTCCATAAACGATCCTTGGGAACCTCCCGCTGAAAGCGAAACCATTCTGTCCCCGGCGTACAGTGAACGTTCCAATAGAGGCGGGGATGGTCGGCAAGGATTTGGAGTCCAGATCGCATGATGAACATCATGAAGAAGAGGTTGAGAAAATGCTGCCAACGGAGCCACCAAGGAAATCCAGCGCTTGGAGGCAGGACGCCACTGGACGAACTGCCGGGATAGCGCGCGAGGAACTCCTGCACGGCGGGAACCTGGTAGAGCACTCTAGCGAGCACGATTGCCGCAAGGAGCAGGAGGACGCCGCCAGCCAAAAGCCAAACGAGACTCACCCAACGGCTTCCCATCCGAATTTGTGGCACGGTACCTGCCCGGGGTGGCAACCAATGACTGAGACGGATCCGATCGTCCGCAGGGGTGACGCTGGCTCGTAGCGGCTCTGCATCGTCAGGTGCTGCCATAGGTTCCTTTTCCGCTCTGAAACTACAACTAAGCGCTCCCTCCTTCCTTCAGCAAGCTGGATCTCACCAGTATTCAAAAGGGGTCAAACTCACTCCCTTGGTCTGGATTCCCGCGAGTCAGCCTCCTGGGGTTCGACGACGATGGCAATTCTCCTCCGGCTCGGGGCCAAGCAGGCGAAGGACTTTGGACCGGCCGCCGTTGAGGCCCGACTCGATCTCAGAGACCCCCCAGTTGACAACTCCACCCGGGTTCCTTTCCACGAGGCCGCAAGCCGGACAATTGCCCGATCTTTTTCCCGATTCTCGCGACCGACCCACTGGCCGCCGCACAGGGCCACGGGCTCCAGAAGCGCCCTCCGGCTTTTCGACCCGAATCGCTAGGGGTGGCACTTGTTTCGAAGAGAACCGGGATCCTCCCTTGCCGCATCCAGCGGGAAGGCACCTTCGAGAGAATGGCTTGCCTCCTAGTCCATTTGCTCATCGTCATCGGGACAGGGTATGTGATTTCGCCATTTCTATCCCCTTCTTATGGACGCGTTCTCAACCGTTTTTTCCACCTCACTCCTTGCCGATCCTTGTCCAGTCGCGCTTTGCCAGGCTGAATTACGGCACGAACCGGGCAATCCCAGAGCGACATCGCGCACAAAAACAAGCCCTATGGCAAACCGAAACTAGCTCTCCTCCGTCCCCAAGCTTCACCCGGCACAAAAGGAAGGCGCTTTTTTGAGCTGTCGATCCCCTGCGTTAGGCCTACTCTTCGGAGGAGCGCTGTTTCAACTGTTCTCTGGCCACAATTCCCTTCCCTGAGGTACTTAGACTCGCAGCCAGGCCTTGGAGGATTTTTCTCTGAAAGGCCTCGATCGCCATCCTCCAGTAAGGAGCCAAACGGTCTGAAGGTAAGGTCCAAATGGTCTCGTGCAGCCGGGCTACGGTTTCCGCGTCCCAGAGAAGAGCCCAGCGCTCTCGAGCGCTTAGCTTTTCAGGACCTTCCTGGACGAGCACGCGAGCAAGTTCTCCATACCGAGCTCGGAGCTTTTCCTTGCCGCTCTTGGGTCTTCGTAAAAGAAGCAAGTGGAGAGCATGGCAGTAAGGATCCAAAATGACCTGAGCAAGCCACCTGTAGGGGACGACTCCATCTGATTGGCCTTCCACCGGGAGGCCCACGTCCAGACCCAAAAGCTCCTTCGGAGGAGAAAGCTCCTCCGGAATAAGAAAAAGCCCCAGACGCCGGGTGACCTCACCGAGTCGAACCGACCCCGTGACCCAGGCAACCGGCACGGCCAATGTCCAAGCAAAGACAATGGGGGAAAGCACCCAAAAGAAAAAAGGGATCCAATGCCATACAGCTATCGTGGCGCATGCCCCCACAAGGCTCACAGGCCCAAACGTTGCCCAAGCATCTCGCCAGGAAATCCCCCCAGATTCGGATCGGCCGGGACTGCGCCATGGAATTTTCTGCCCCAGCAAGGCAAGCCCCACAAATCCCGTATAGAACAGCATCTGCACCGGGGCTACAATCGCCCAAAACAGAGACTCCAAAAGGCTACTTACAACAATGGACAGGGGCCCCCCGTACAGAGAAGACAAAGAAAATAATCGAATCATTCCAAGAAACTTCGGTAGAAAAAGCAAGGTTACCGTAAGAGCAAGAAGTTTTTCACCCGTGTGGCCCAGTTGCAGAGTCGCGTAGCTATCAATCAGCGAGCTTAAGACAGCGAATCGCTGGTTACGGTACGCTTCCCATGTGCTTAAAAGAATAAAGACAAGCCATAGAGGGGAGCTCAAATAGGACATAAGCCCCAAATAGATGTGCACACGACTCGAGAAGGGAATCGAAGGAGCAAAAAGGAACCAAAAATGTTGGAGATTTCCCTGGCACCACCTCCGATCCCTGCCCAGGCTTTCTATCCAATGGGTAGGCCCCTCCTCGTAGGATCCATCCTCGGCGTACGCAAACCAAATTTGGTAACCCGCCTTCCTCATAAGAGCAGCCTCGACCGTATCGTGGCTCATAATGTGCAGACGCAACTTCCCTGGTCCTGGGAGATCAGGCAAATCGCAGTGCCGCATGAAAGGCTCCAGCCGAATGATTGCGTTGTGCCCCCAGTACGTGCCTCCGGGCAGCTGCCAAAAGTGGCTTCCGGCAAAAAAAAGTGGGGCACACAGATGGAACGAGAACTGCTGAATGCGTCGAAAAAGCGAACGGCCTCGCACGAGTTTCGGAGCCGTTTGGATGATCCCAGCTCGGGGATTCGCTTCCATCGCAGCTACCAAGCGGACCAATAATTTCCCCGTCATAATGCTATCCGCGTCCAAGACGATCATGTAGCGGTAGCGACGACCCCACCGGCGACAGAAGTCTGCAATATTTCCGCTTTTGCCATGGGTCATCAGTCGCCGCTTGCGATAAAAGATTTTCCCAAATGCGCCTAGCTTCTGGCATAGATGGAACCAGGCCTTTTCCTCTTCGATCCAAACAGCTGGATCATTGGAATCACTGAGAATAAAAAAATCGAAGGATTGCTCATAGCCCTCCTCGCGAAGGGATACAAACATTTTCTCGATCGCAGCAAAGACGCGCCCGACCGGCTCATTAAAGATGGGCATCACCACCGCGGTGGCGACCCCTTCCAAACGGGGACTCTTGTCTAGGCGCACAAGCGACCCAAGATCCAATGGATCCCCCCCGCGCAACCACTGGAAAAAACCAAATAGAGCCAAGGCGGATCCATAGGCAATTTGAGAAAACAAAAGAACAAAGAGAAAAAGGAGAATTTCCTCTCGAGCATGGATCCCGCCGGGCTTTAACAGTCGATAAAACAACCACGTCCCAAGAAACGTGAACCCGGCGACCGTTCCAAAGAAACTTACTCGTCGAAAAGGAAGAACGTCCGGCGCGATTTCACCCAAGCGAGGAGGATTCTTCATGCGTGGCGGAGCCAAAAAAAGTAGCCGCAGAGAAAGACCGCCGCCCAGAATAGCAAGGCGACCAGCACATCTTTCCAGGAAACATCCTCCCAGGCCTCCTTGGCAATCGTTGCCAACGGTCCGTAATCCAGAGGCTGAGAAGCCATATGTGAAAGAACGACTTCCGGTCCGGGAAGGAGGGAAGAAGCCAGCTTCCGTGGGACCAAAAGCGTCTTTTCCCCCACTGCAGCCTTCGGCCATATCTGGGGTCCGCCCGTCAAATAGAGGATTAAAAGACGCCGTGCTTGTTCCCACCGATCGACAGCCAATCCTTCCTCGTCCGCCAACCACTTTTGCACGCGTTCCAAAGTAAATGAGAGAAGAAGCTCGGTAGGGGAACGAGCCGGGTTTTCCCGGTGACGAGCCATGGCTTCTGCCAAAAGCGCTAACACAAGCTGGTGCCTTCGAAGGCTTGACTGAACCCCCAAAACCAAAAGATATGCCTCCAAGCGGTCGCACGCTTGGCTCCACTCCTCCTCCCGCCCGGTTTGGGGTTCCAACCGGACGAGCACCTGTCTTACGGCGTCCATATGTAATCCCAGGTCTCTGAAAGGGGTTCCCCCTTAAGCACGAGCCAACACCTCAAGTGAACGGGCGGCCCTTTGGGTTGTGACCATACAGTAAAGGTAACACGCCACGATTGATCAAAAGGGTTTTTGACGGCTCGAACATCACTGACGGATCCTCCCTCGCTGGCCGTGACTTTTACTTCCAAAGGGGTATCGGGAGGGAGATTTTTGAGACGATCTCCTGCAAAGTCTAGGATGTAGGTTCGCAAGTTAGGCGCGTCCTGATGATCCACCCGCATCAAGATACAACGTCCCAGCGGCGGGCGCTGCGGATGATCGGAAAACCAATCGATTGTGTATTCCACCTCCAAAGGACGCCCTCCTGGCTGCGGGAAACTTTCGGGGATCCAATACGCGACCACGTTATCCACGTTGGCATCCGTCGTCGGTAGCTGGACCAGCCGCACCCTCCCCCGCCCCCAGCGGGTGCTTGGTTCTACCCAGGCACTGGGCCGCTTGTTGTACAACATGGCCAGATCGTCGTAATGGGAAAATTCCCGATCTCGCTGGAGAAGCCCAAATCCTTTGGGATCCATGAGGATAAAGTCCTCGACCCTACGAGTTTTCCCATAATCCAAAGGTCTCCAAACCCACTCCCCCGAAGAGCTTTCTACCAGAAGGCCATCGGAATCATGAACCTCCGGGTGGGGATTGCCGAAAGTGGTCCCGGTATTTTCTCCGTACCAGAACATGCTCGTAAGAGGAGCAATGCCCATCTCTTCCACCTCCCGCCGCAGGAAAAGAACGGCTCGGACCGTCAGGCGAGTCTCTTCGCCAGGAGTCAGGCGAAATCGATAGGCTCCCGTAACCGATTCCCCTTCCAAGAGCCCATAGAACTCCAATTCCCGTGCATTGGGAGAAGGTTTCCGGAGCCAGAATTCGGTAAAAGCAGGAAATTCTTCCTTTTTTTGCGCAACGGTATTGACGGCAATTCCGCGTGCCGAAAGACCAAACACTTGGTTTTTCCCTACCATGCGAAAGTAACTTGCTCCCAAAAAGGAAGCCACCTCGTTTAAGCTATCCCTGCGGTCCAGGGGAAAGAAGATCCGAAAACCCGCATAGCCGTAACGGGTTGGAAGCGGGCCGGGGAAGCGAAGGGAACCAAAATCGAAGAACCGGGGAAGATAAGGGATGGGTTTGACTCCCTCGTCGTCGACCTGGTTGAAGAGAACAGGTTGGGTAAAAAGATATCCCAGATGGAAGAACGTAATTTGAAAGGGGAGTCCTTCGGCGCGCCAGAGGGTGTGCTCTTCCCGCCAGCGAATCTGGCGATACTGGTCATAGCTAAGATTGGATAAAAAGCTAGGTACCGTAAGTAAGACCCTGGGCTCGCGAATTTTTTTACGAGCCATTTCCACAACATCCTGGAAGGAAAAAGCGGGTCGTCGAGGAGGCTGGGTACTGAGAATGAAAAGAAGGACGGCGGTAATCGTTCCAAACACCAGGTGAATTTTGAGTGTTTTTTTCGAAAGAAGCGGCATGGAAGGCTGCAAACCTTGGCTTGACTCTTTTCCCTTAAGTGCGGGAAGCCCTGCGGTAGACCCCGTTGCCGGAGCTAGTCGAGGAGACGAAAAGAACTCTCATTGCGATCCCCACGTTTTCTATTTACGCCTTCTAGTACCCTTTGGCAAAAAGGACCCGGCCCGAACTCGGTTTACCCGTGAAGGGACAGATCCCTTGCTCTGGCTCCTCTCCCAGGGGAATGCATCGGATCGAAATTTTAAGGGCCTCTTTGAGTTCCTGTTCGACTTCCCGCAGACCGCAAAAGTGCGTGAGGGCAAACCCGCCATGAATCTCGGGCCTGTCCGAATCTTGGGGGGTGAAAAAGGCAAAAAATTCCTCTTTCGAATCAATCTTGCGCGTGTGGGCCTGCCGAAAGGCCAGCGCCCGCTGGTAGAGGTTCCCGTGAATGGACTCCAATAGTTCTGGGATTCTTTCAACCAGTTCTTCTTCGCGCAGGAGCTGTTTTTCTTTCGGGGGATCGTCTCGCTTGCTCACGCTGACCGATTGGGTGGCTAGCTCTCGAGGACCAAGCTCGACGCGAAGGGGAACACCTTTTTTAATCCAGTACCAGTTCTTCGCCCCTCCCCCTAGCTCCCTGCGGTCAACCTCTATACGCAACTGGCTACCACGATAGAAACAGCTCCGGAGTTTGGCCGCCAGTCGATCGGCACGTTCCCAAACCCCGACCCGATCCGCCTCCTTATGGTAGACAGGGATAACCACCACATGAAGGGGAGCAATCGGAGGAGGAAGCACAAGGCCGTTATCGTCCCCATGGGTCATAATGAGAGTCCCGATAAGGCGCGTGCTAACACCCCAGCTCGTTGTCCAGGCATATTGAAGTTTCCCTTCCCGCGACAAAAAACGGATGTCATTAGCCCGGGCGAAATTTTGACCGAGAAAATGGGAGGTACCCGCCTGTACCGCCTTCCGATCTCCCACCATGACCTCGACGGTGAAGGTTCGAACCGCTCCTGGAAATCGCTCGCTTTCCGTTTTTTCGCCTTTAATCGCCGGAAGAGCCAATTCCGTCCGCAAAAATTCTTCATAAAGATCCAGCATGTGGAGAGCTTCCTCGAGCGCCTCCTCCTGGGTCTCGTGAGCCGTGTGGCCCTCTTGCCAAAGGAATTCTGTCGTGCGGAGAAAGGGTCGAGGCCGCAATTCCCACCTGACCACGTTGGCCCATTGGTTAACCCGAAGGGGAAGATCTCGGTACGACTGAACCCACCGAGAAAAAGCCGCTCCGATAATCGTTTCGGAAGTAGGACGAATGACAAGCGGTTCAGGCAAGGGAGAACTGGGCACAAGCCGCCCCGTAGCATCCTGTTCCAGGCGGTGATGGGTTACAATCGCACATTCCTTGGCAAATCCTTCCACATGTTCGGCTTCCTTCTGGAGAAAACTCAAAGGAATCAGAAGCGGAAAGTAGACGTTTTTGTGCCCGGTTTCCTTAATCCTCCGATCGAGCAACCCCTGGATGTTTTCCCAGATGGCATAGCCCCACGGTTTAAAAATGATGCAACCACGAACCTCCGCGTTTTCGGCTAGCTCCGCACCCGCGATCACTTGCTGGTACCATTCGGCAAAATTCTCTTCCCGGGTGGGCGAAATGGCTGTTGCGCTTTGACGCATAGTGTCCCATTCAAAAGGGTGATGAAAGTCAGTAGCAAGGCAAATTGATCCTCAAGAAGGGAGGCGGTCTCGGAACACGGCTCTTGCCAAGGAGTTTCCCCCTTGCATTTGGTTCGTACCCGGCTTAACCATGGAAAGGAATGGCTTAGGTATGGCTGCGGTGGAAATTGATGTGGCTTATGTCGCGGAGCTGGCTCGCCTTCGCTTGACCCCCGAAGAGACCCAGGCGTTTCAACGGCAGCTTGGCGACGTATTGGCGTACGTGGCGAAACTCAGGGAGTTAGACGTCTCTGGGGTCTCCCTCGAGGGGGAAGAGGAGAGTTGTGAGAACCGACTTCGCGCCGATATCCCGCGACCCGGACTTGGCCAGGATGTGGCTCTTGCCAATTCTCCCCAGAGAATAAAGGACTTCTTTATTGTGCCCAAGATCGTCGAGTGAACCTGGTCTTTGATTCGGTAGCGGTATTACGAAAAAAACTTTCCGCGGGCGAGGTCCACCCAAAGGAACTGGTCGAGCTTTTGCTACGCCGGATCGAAGAGGTAGATCCCCAGCTGGGAGCCTACGTGTATTTGGATCGGGAACGCGCCTTGCAGGACGCCGAAAAGGCGGACGTAACCAAGCCGCTGGGCGGAATTCCCATCGCCATCAAAGATGTGCTGAACGTAAAAGGGGAACCCTGCCGGTGCGCCTCACGGATTCTTACGGGGTATGTCGCACCCTATGACGCCACGGCAGTTGCCAAACTCCGAGAGGCTGGGGCTCTGCTTGTCGGTCGTACCAATATGGATGAGTTTGCCATGGGATCCTCCACAGAAAACTCGGCCTTCGGTGTTACACGGAACCCATGGAAACCTGATCGCATTCCCGGAGGATCCAGCGGTGGTTCAGCGGCAGCCGTGGCAGCTCACGAAGCGTTCGCTTCCCTGGGCTCGGACACAGGGGGGTCCATCCGGCAACCCGCAGCGATGTGTGGTTGCGTGGGTCTTAAGCCCACCTACGGGCGAGTGTCACGTTACGGGCTCACGGCCTTTGCTTCCAGTCTCGATCAAGTGGGTCCGATCACTAAGACGGTGGAAGACGCAGCACTTCTCTTACAAGTTATTGCGGGTGAAGACCCTTGCGATAATACAAGCGCGCCGATTCCTGTGCCCGATTACCTGGCCTCGCTTCGGCAAGGTATCGCCGGACTTCGAATCGGGGTACCCCGGGAATATTTTGTTCCCGGGATGCAACCCGAAGTCGAGCAGAGGGTGAGAGAAGCCCTCGGCGTTTTGGAAAACCTAGGCGCGACATTGGAAGAAATCTCTCTGCCGCATACCGAATACGCCATTGCCACCTATTATATCGTTGCAACAGCCGAGGCCTCGGCCAATCTGGCCCGCTACGACGGGGTACGTTATGGCCATCGATCCGAAAACGCTTCGGACGTCTACGACCTTTATTGCCTCACGCGAGCCGAAGGGTTTGGAGCAGAAGTCAAGCGAAGGATTATTCTGGGAACCTATGTCCTTTCTTCGGGTTACTACGATGCTTATTACCTAAGGGCCCAAAAGGTTCGCCGGCTTATCCGATCGGATTTTCTGGAGGCCTTTCAACAGTGCCAGCTTCTGGCGACCCCTACCTCCCCCACGGTTGCTTTCCGGCTAGGCGAACGGCTTAACGATCCTTTACAGATGTACCTGGCGGATATTTTTACCATCGCGGTGAACCTTGCCGGAGTTTGCGCGATTTCCCTTCCTTGCGGGTTTGATTCCGAAGGCTTGCCCATTGGGCTCCAGCTCATTGCGGGCCCATGGCACGAGGCAACGCTTCTGCGTGCCGCCTACGCCTACGAGCAGGCGACCGATTGGCACAAGCGCCGGCCACCCTTATGAACCCAAAGCTCTGCAAAACCAGCTAAAGGAGTCGCAAGCCATGGAGTATGAGGCAGTGATCGGGCTAGAGGTTCATGTCCAGCTCACCACCCGAACCAAAATGTTTTGCGGTTGCTTGAATGAATACGGGGCTCCTCCCAATACAAACGTTTGTCCGGTGTGCCTTGGATTGCCCGGCGCCCTTCCTGTTCCCAACGAAGAAGCTATCATCCGGACCATTCTTGCTGGGAAAATGCTGGGGAGCCACATTGCAACCCGGTGTCGCTTCGATCGAAAGAACTATTTTTATCCCGACATGCCCAAAAACTATCAAATTTCCCAGTACCAAGAACCCCTATGCCGGGGGGGTGGATTGCGCCTCTACCCGCTGGCTTTTCCCAAGGATGTGCAAAAAGAGCCGCAGGCTCGGGCCGGAAAGTGGGTCCGGCTTGTGCGGATTCATCTGGAGGAGGATGTGGCCAAGAGTTTTCACTGGGAAGACAAAAGCGCCATCGACTTTAACCGCGCCGGGACACCACTTTTAGAAATCGTAACGGAGCCAGACCTCAACACACCGGAAGAGGCGTTCGCCTTTCTGACAGCTCTGCGCCAGGTTCTCCGGTACGGCGGAGTCAGCGATGCCGAAATGGAAAAGGGACAGCTACGGTGCGACGTCAATGTGAGCGTCCGGCCCAAGGGCAGCTCAATTTTGGGAACCAAATGCGAAATTAAAAACCTCAATAGTTCCAGTGCGGTGCGCAAAGCTCTTCGCTATGAAATTGCCGAACAGATTCGCATCCTAGAATCAGGAGGTACCCTATCCCAGCGAACCTTGCGGTGGGACGAAGCTCAGGGGCGTACTATTCCCATGCGTCGCAAGGAACAGGCCCATGACTATCGTTACTTCCCTGACCCTGATCTATTGGTCATACGGACAGACACCGGTCTTTTGTCCGAGGCCTCTCGCCGGATGCCGGAGCTACCGGAAAAGAAAAAGGAGCGGCTGGTTCAAACGTATGGACTCCCCGAATACCATGCTTGGGTCCTCGCATCAGATCCTGGCGTGACCAGCTACTACGAAGCGGCCGCCCAAAAGGCGAAAAACAAGCTGACCGTGGCCAATTTTTTCATCAATGATTATTTCGCGCTAGCCGATTCGTTCGAATCTTTTCCCGTTCCCCCCGATTACTTCTCCGAGCTCGCTAACCTCTTGGAAGAAGGCCGCATCCATAGCCGGCAAGCCAAAGAAGTCTTGGTAGAAATGATCCAAACGGGTCGTTCGCCTGCCACCATCGTATCGGAAAAAGGAGTGTCCCAAATTACCGATCCAGCAACCTTGGAACGGCTTTGTCGCCAGGCCCTGGAGGCCAATCCGAAAAGCGTGGCCGACTACCGAGCCGGGAAAACCAATGCCATTCACGCCCTCAAAGGTTACGTGATGAAAATCTCCCAAGGTCAAGCCAATCCACGCTTAGTAGGTGAACTGCTCGAAAGGCTTCTGCGGGAAGAGCGCTAGTGGGAAAAGCAAGCCTTCCATCCCCACGGCTCCGCTACGGAAAAGGACGGTTTGCCCTTTGTAAGGATCGGCTTTGAGCATGCGACTTTTCCTCTTTTCCTTGGGTTCCCTCATCTGGGCATGCGTCTGTGGGTGCGTCATTTTGGGTTTCCTTTCGGGATGCTCGCATCTCCCCATGGGTCAAGAACCTGTAGCCCGAGCGTCCCCCGCGTATTGGTGGGATGCTGACCCAGGGCAACCGGTGAATCTTATTGTCATTCGTCTTTCTGACCAAAAGGTGCTCGCCTACCAGAATGGAAGACTTGTGGGGGAAGGCCCGGTATGTACAGGAAAACCCGGATATGAAACCCGTCCGGGCCGGTACCGCGTGCTAGAAAAGGATCGGTACCATCGCTCGACCCTGTACGGATGTTTCGTCGATCGAGCGGGTCATGTGGTCGAATATGGCGTTCCGGCCGGATCCCACCCCCCTCCGGGGTTACACTACGAGCCTGCCGACATGTTTTACTACATGCGGATCTATGACGCTGTGGGAATGCATGCAGGATGGCTCGTGGGCTACCCGGCCTCGCATGGGTGCATCCGATTGCTGGAAGGATTTGCCCAGCGTTTGTTCGATGCGACCCCGGTCGGGACCCCGGTGCTTGTGGTCGGCTCAACGCCGGCAGAAGCTCGTGGTTCGCTCGCTAGGCAAAGCCGTCGGGTGCAATCCTCACAATAGATTGGGGCCTCTTTTGAATCGAGGAGGTGTCGACCGGCTCCCAGGGCCATCTTTCGCCTAAGATGTTCTTAGGGCAAGGCGTGGGGACACACCCCTTGATTCGAGGCTCATAACCTCCAGGCCCAGACCTCAAGATACTTGCCCCCTTTGATTCCCGCCGGGCCTGGGAAGAAACTCGTTCCTGCACGCCCAAGCGCCTGCTTGCCCAGGCCCGGTCAACTGGCTACCTCCAGAGGTCTCCGTCCCGAAAGTCCCGGAAGGCAAGCGGGGGCGCCAAAATCTCCCGCCAAAGGAGGGCCTTTGCCAGTCGTCTTCGAACCTGAGGGTGATGGTGCCTTTCGAGCTTGGGCCCTTCCCTTGTGTCTTCTAAAGGCTTCTCCAAGGATGTTGCAGGATATTCGTAAGGCAAAACCCCGGTTGGCGCTCGAGGTTCTCCGCGTTGCCCGGTTTCCAAAGAGCTAGCCCCTGTAAGCTCGGGGAACAGGTGTAATTCTTTGGTTTCTTGGGTTTCCCGCTTTGTGGGAAAGGATCCGGACCGCCGGGAACGCCTGGCGCTCTTAAGGCCTCGTAGTGTCTGCCACAGAACGAAAAGGAGAAAACTCCCTAAACCGAGCCATGTATCTTCTGGAGTCATATCGGGTCTTTCGCTCACGGAGATGGTCACGCCGGTCCCGACTCCCCCTCTTCCCGGGCAAGACTCCGGCGCATTTCCGTGTCGGCTTGAATATTCCGAAGCCGGTAGTAATCCATGACTCCCAGGTGCCCCTGTCGGAAAGCTTCCGCAATGGCTTGGGGAATCAAAGCTTCCGCTTCCACAACCTTCGCTCGCATTTCTTGTACCTTGGCCTTCATCTCCTGCTCTAAAGCAACGGCGGCTGCCCTCCGCACCTCTGCGCGCGCCTGCGCGACACGCTTATCCGCTTCCGCCTGTTCTGCTTGAAGCTTCGCCCCCACGTTGTCTCCAATTTCCACTTCGGCAATGTCGATGGAAAGGATTTCAAAGGCCGTCCCCGAATCCAACCCCTTGTCGAGGACGGTTTTGGAAATCCGATCGGGGAACTCCAGGACCTCCTTGTAACTCTGAGCACTCCCAATGGTCGTTACAATTCCCTCCCCTACCCGTGCGATAATCGTCTCTTCTGTGGCCCCTCCGACAAACCGATCCAAGTTGGTCCGTACGGTAACCCGCGCTCGTGCCTTCACGGCAATCCCATCTTTGGCCACCCCCGTAATACTTTGCTGCCCGCTTGCCGGATTGGGGCAATCGATCACCTTGGGGTTAACACTGGTGCGGACCGCCTCGAAGACGTTTTTCCCTGTGCCCAGAGTTGCTAGGTCGATCGCGCAAGCCCGGTTAAACGTAAGGGAAATGCCTGCCTTGTCCGCAGCAATCAAGGCTCGAACCACCTGTTCCACATTTCCTCCGGCTAGGTAATGGGATTCGAGCTGAGCCGTGCTCACGTCAAGACCGGAACGCACAGCTGTGATGCGACTGTTGACAATGAGGGAAGGCGGGATCCCTCGAAGCCGCATGGCGACCAAATTCAAGAGGCTGACCGGCGCCCCAGAAATGATCGATTTGACCCAAAGGCCAAGGAAGCTAGCGACAATGGCTAGCACAGCCAGGGCGACGAGAACCAAAAGCGAAAGAAAGATAAGCCCCATACGTGAGTCACCCTTTCGCTCCCTATCCTGCAGGATCCCGAAGACTTTCCACAATCATCTGCGTTCCTTCGACGCGTTTCACACGAACCTGGGTCCCTCTGGGCAAAAACCCTTCCTCGCTTGCGACTGTGTACCGCCGTCCGCCGATCCGAGCTACCCCGACCGGGCGGCAGGGACTTTCTAAGTGTCCTACTTGCCCTACCAGCCGATTCCAGTCAGAAGGGACCACAGAGGCAGGCGCGGAGGAAGAGAGGACCATGCGTTTGGCTAAAGGCGTCCGAGGGAAAAACTTGATCCAAGCAAGGAATACCCCTACCAAAAGCCCAAGCTCGGCCACGGCAATTCCCATCCCCCACCCCGGGCCCAGGAAATAGAAACCGCAAACAAGGGAACCGGCTATGCAAAGACCCCCCAATACCCCCAGGATCACACCCGGAACAAAGGTCTCCGCAATCAAAAGAAAAAGCCCCGAAAGAAAAAGACAAATGACCCACGACGCTCCCACCGATTTATTCTCCTTGCATCTCCGGGGCCCCGCCGCTTTCGGGCACTAGCGGCTCCACAACCACCTTGCTCCCTTCCCTGCGTGCCACGCGGACGGGCGTCCCTTTGGCAATAAACACCCCGTCGGTGACCACGTCCACCAGCCGGTTTTCAAAGCGTGCTTGGCCGCTCGGCCGAAGCACCGTCCAGGCCACTCCGGTCTCACCCACTTCCACAGTGGGGTGTGCGTCTGTGGATGAGCCGCTTCCCGACACCGTTCCTTGGTCAAGATCCTGGCTCCAAACCCGGTGGGGAAGCCAGCGACTGAAAACCCACAGAAAAATCAAGGAAACCGCAATCGAACCCAGAAGTTCCCCGAGGGCCAGGGTCCAGGAGCGGATCGTTTCGGACCGGGTCCGACCAGGCCAATCCCCAGCGGCGGCGAGGAGCAGGGCAAATCCGGCCAGAAGGATTCCCACAACTGAGGGAAGAATCAGTCCCGGAACCATCCATAGCTCCAGAAGGAGAAAAAGAAGGCCCAAAAGGAAAAGCGCCAACGGCTCCCAGCCGCTCAACCCCGCCAGGTAGTGCCCGAAAAAGAAAAGCAGGAAACAAAGCAGGCTTCCCAGACCAAAGATCCAAGCTCCGGGAAGTTTCAGTTCCAGATAGCCTAAAAGAAGCCCCAGGGTCAATAGGAGGGGTCCAGCTAGGCTAATCCCACGGGCCAGGCGCTCAAAACCCGTCGGCCGGACCCAGACAACGGGAGTGCCTGGGCCTGCAATCTGTTCCACCAATCCCTCCAAAGTCGCTACCGTCCCTTCGGAGAGAAGCGAACGAGGCGGGTTCCCCACCTTCCGTTCCGCTTCCCTATTGGTAAGGGTGAGCAACTTGCCTTTGGGGAGAACTTCCACCCCGTCGATCACAAGCCCAAGCTCTCGATCGACCATCGCCGCAAACACCCGGGGATCATGACCGTTGGCTTCCGCGGTCGCACGAATCAGTGCCTCGAAGGCCGAAGTAATCTTCTTCTCGTAGCTTTCCGGCAAGGCTTGCGGGGCCCACGTCCCGGGTGCCACCAGAACAGGCGTAGCGGCTCCGATAACCGAACCCGGTGCCATGTAGATGTGCCGGGTTGCCGCCGCGAGAAACGCACCGGCCGAAAGCGCCTGAGAACGGATGAAGGAATAGGTGGCGTCCGGATGAGGAAAGCCTTTTAGCGCAGACAAAATGGCTTCCATAGCATCGGCACGCCCCCCGGGGGTGTCTAGATCAAGGACCAGTGCCCTTGCCTTGGCTTGGATCGCTTGCCGAACCCCTCGCCTGACCCAATAGACCATCGCGGGCTCGATTTCCCCGTGGATCGGGAGAACAAAAACCGGACTCCCGGCCTCTGAAACGTTTGCCCAAAAAAGAAGGGCCAGACCCATCGCATGCGTCACCCAGGTGCGAGCACCTGACACCAGAACCCGGGTGAAACACGCCTTCACTGTCCGCTGCCAAACACTTTGGACCCCTACTTCAACGACTTTCCTCCCCAATGGCCTTGATGAGCTCGTTTTGTTCTCCAAAAACCAAAATGCGTGGCTGATGGGAAAGGGCCTCTGCCGGTTCAAAAAGCCCGAAACTCATAATCGTAAGTTCATCCCCGGGCTGGCCCAGCCGGGCCGCTGGCCCATTGAGGATGACTTGACCACTTCCCTTGGGACCGTAGAGCACGTAGGTCTCAAATCGAGTGGCATTGGTTGCGTTACTCACAAGCACCTTCTCATAGGGAAGGATCCCCACCCGCTGGCACCAATCTTCCGGCAGGAGAATACTCCCTTCATAATCGAGCCGGCTTTCTGTGACGCGAGCCCGGTGAAGTTTTGCCCGTAAAAGAACTACCTGCATATGCGCCATATACCTATGCACTGGGGATTTCCCAAGGGCAAACGACTTCCACCAGAGCTTTCGGCGGTTTTCTTTTGCTCGGGTGCGCGCAAGGGTACCCTGCCCGTGGTCCTTGGCCACTGGCCCCACAAAGAAACGGCAAGGAAGGGTAGGCGACGCTGAGGATTGCCCGCTCTGAACCCGAGCCATCTTTTTGTCCGTAAGCCGTAACTCCCCAGGGCGCGCGGTTGCAAAGGCTAGAAGGCGTGGGGCTCCCCCGGGGACACTCTGGCCGGTCAGAACCCACCTCGATCGGGCTGGAAAAGTCGAAAGCGAAAAAAAAGAAAAAAAACCCCTTGCGGGATCAATAAGCTTGCCTTAACTTATCTGGACACGAAAAATAAATACAACTAATACACCATAGGAGGACAGCATGGCGAAACGGAACTGGCAACCGCGACCCCAAGGGATCCTAGCAACCCTTGCCTACGAGACCTACCCAAAACTCCTTGCTTTGTGGCAGGCCCGGCCTTTTTTTGCTTACCTCTACCTCTGGCTTGCCGTCCCTTGGCTCCTGGTCTTCTACCACTCCCTTTTGCGTTGGCCGGGAACTAACCCTGCCTTCGTCTTTCAGCAACTTTTTTCCCTCCACCCCGTTCTTCTGATCGCGGGCAAACTCCTTGTCCTAGGGGCCCTGGTGGAGGTCGTCCGGGCCTGGAACAGGATTCCCAAACGAAGCCTTGTGTGGCCCACGGTCGTAGGACTGGGGTGGTCTTTCTACCTTTTGGCCCAGCTCTCCCACTGGACCCTCCCACTACCCACCGTCTGGGCTCCCGTCTGTCTGTGGATCTTGGGCGCGCTGCTCGCCCTAGCGCTGGCTTTCCCCTTGGGGCTTCTCTCCAAGGAAGAGTGTCCAAGTAAGGGTTAAAAATTCCATGCGATCCCCGCGTAAATGGCGCGCCCGTCGGCAGGATAATAGATCGGTACTTCCCCGATCGGAACCCCGCTACTTGTGGCAATGGCGCTAGCATCCGGAACGGCCATCGGTGCCCAGGCGTAGCGTTTGTCTAAGAGATTCCGTAGCTCCAAATAGATCGACGGCCCTTTTTCCCGCGCATACCCAAACTGCCATCCCCAAACCACATATCCCGGCTGTCGCGACGTGTTCGCAAGATCCGCCCAATAGCCATCCGCGATCGTAAAGGTCGGGCCCGTGTACAATCCGCTGGGATGCTCATAGCGAATGTAACTTTGATAATAAATTTCCGGGACCGTCGGAAGGTGATTCTCATGGTACACGGGATCGTTCACGAAATGAAAGTCTGACCAGTTTAGTGCCATTTGGTAAACGAGCCGATCCTTTGGCCTTTCCTTTGAGTCCTCCAGAATTCCCTGGGCAAGCACAAGCCCGATCCCGAGTTCCACCCCTTCGTGAATGGTGGGAGTTGCATTGAGCGCAAACGGCACCAAAGGAAATTGGGGATTCGTTGAAAAAAGCTGCAAAAGCTCGTTATTTACCCAAGCCCGGTAGAACGAAAAATCCCAACGAAGCGGCCCGTAGCTCCCTCGGGTCCCTAGTTCATAGGTAATGGCATACTGTGCGTGCAAAGGGAACATGGCAGCCCCTGCCGGTAAAAGGACCGCAGCCGGCAAAAGTTCATCCATAAAGGACGGGGGCTGGTAGCTGGTCGCAACATTCGAAAAAAATTGCATATTGGGCTGCGGTTGGTAAATCAACCCTAGCTTGGGGTTATAACCCGTATAGGTCAATGTTTGCGCAACGACACTAGGCACAAAAGGTGGTGTCGAGGGAAACGTCCCTACTTCCGCTCGTCGGTATGCCCAATTAAAATTAAAAGCCGGTACGATTGACCACTGGTCATCGTCAGTGATAAAGAAGCGATCCAAAATATAAAACGTAGGGCTTCCGGCAATCCGATCGGAATTGGCCTGTGGCGGTCCAAAGATAGGGCCGAGAAATACCGTTGGACTGATTTGCGTTACATCCATCCCAAAATCCGTTTCTCCCTGGGTGGTACCTTGGAGAATCATCCCAACGTTTAGGTAATTGGAGTGCCCCCATAACATCGCGTTGCTAACATATCGAGCCAAAAGCCCGTAATCGTTGTCAACATAATAGAGCAGGGGAATCGTTGGATGGAGTAGCTCATAGTTATTCCACCAAAGACCAAGATCGATTTGCCCATCATCCACCAAAAAACTCGTTTTATTGGCAAAACGATAAAACGTAATATCCGATTTAATGTCTGCTTGTGCAAAGTTAGGAAACGAGTGAAAAGGCCCCGAACCCGGAGAGGGCGCGTCAATCGGACCCGGGATCGTGGGATCGTTTTCCACCTCATTCAATCCCACGGTACCAGGTCGCTTCTGATTCTGGCTTACAAATAGGAAGTAGAAACGCGTTTCGATATCCTCCGATGGGCGATATCCCACATCCGAGATCAGCCGCAAATCATACCCTTCCGCATGTTTTCGAAACCCATATTGTCTTGTGTCATCCAGAGAGACGAAATAGTCCGACGGCCCCTCCACGCCCCCCGTGGCGATCTGCCCCTGGTAGAAGCCATAGCTTCCCGTAGAAGCGTACAGGCTTGTGTAGGGATGACTAATCCCGGTATAGGTCACCATATTAATGGCTCCTCCCAGGGTTGCAGCTCCCCAATCAAACGCGTTGGCCCCGCGTTCTACCGTAATATATTGCGCTCCAAGAAAGTCATTGAGCACCGGGTCATGAATGAAATTATCGGCCCCAATGAGAGGTAGGCCATCCTGCATGAATAAAAGTCCCGTAACGCCATCAAGCTCATCCAATCCCTGCCCTCGAATCGTGTAAACGCCAGCTCCAGTTACTCCCCATTCCGGAACCGCATAGACCCCCGGCTGGTACGCGAGAACATCGAAGTTATTGGCAGGGCGATACTTCCGATACTCATCAGCAGTAATGTAATTGGTTCCTCCCGGGATTTGCTCTAAGGTTTTTTGGGCCTCTTCAGGACTGGGGGCTGTAAGGGTACCTTTTTCTTTTCCCCGAACCACCACTTCGGGAAGCCGTTCTACTGGCTCAGGATCATTGCGTTGGGTTGAGTTTTGTTTTTTCTTTTGCACCCCCGGAGAACTAGCAGGCTCCTCTCTACGATCAGAACCAGAGCTGATGCTATTGTCCACACTCCTCTCCTCTGCTCTCCCTGGATTGACCTGGCCCAAAAGGATGAGCCCCAAAGCCCATACTAATGCAATCCATCTTTGAAGTTCTCTCCTTTTCCATAACAAGGAAAAAGGGTTGCTTTCGGCCCAAGAGATAGACACAAAGGGAACTGCCCTATCCTTTGATCCTTCCTCGACCCGGGAACCTGTCCTCTCATCAAACCGGGATCTCTCCCCAAACCACCTCCCGACCCGAGAGATCCTCTTTCCGTCTGGCGACCTTAAAATCTCTCCCATTTTTGTTTCCTCCTGCTTCTAACGCAACATTCTTGCGATTCTTCGTAGTTACTACCCGGTCCCCTTCCCCGCGGACGCTTTAGCCCTGTTCGCATTCGGGTAGCGGATGGCCCACAAGAACCCGCGCTTTTTAAGGCAGGGAGAGAAGGCTTAACCGGCCGGGATTTCTTCCCCAGGAAAAGCTTGTAGGACTAACCGAGGAAAGGAACGTACGTCCGGGACTTTTTGGGAAAAGAGACCCGCCCAGGTAGCCCTCCCTAGAACGGGACCGGGCAACCCGAGTCGGTTACGCCCAAAACCTAGGAGGAGGATAAGGTGGGGGATCCCTACGCGTCATTAGGTTGGTGGGCTCATCTCGCAATCTCCCAACCCAAGACGCAGGTGCTCCGGACCAGCTTTCGCCATCCAAAAATGCGAACGAATTTTTCTGTAACCAGGCGCTCCAAAGCGATATTCTTTTGAGAATAGACTCCCGAGCCGTTGCCTGGACAATCCTTCGGCAGAGTTGACAAGGATGGTGACCATCGAGGGTCTGGATCATCCCTCTTCGCAAGCCAAGGACGCTCGAGTACATGTAAGCCATTCGGCTCCAAGCTCCCAATTGGAAAATCCCCCAGTGAAGCCCGTTGGCACTCGATAAAGCCAAAAAGCCCAATAGTAGACCTAAGGCTCTCCAGCTAGTCCGGGCTTGCGCATACATGCTGGTTATCATTAGCAGTGGAATCCTCTTCTTTCAATAAAAAGATACCGCGACAAAATGCCGCGCTGAAGGAGATTTGCTCCACAAAGAAAAGACCGGTTCGAAGGGAGCCAATAAAATCCTATAGATCTGCCCTCAGGTTTATTTCTCCCCAAGGTGAATCTCCTAAAGGTAGGACTTACCAGCCTCTTGTGCTTAAGGCCAAAAATGTCGGCGATGCTCGCGGAACAGAAAAGAAAGGTTACCAAAAGCAAAAATACATGGCCACACAAGGCCCCTCCTGTAAGAATATGCAAATAAACTCAAGCGCATGGGCGAAGCAGCAGGGTATTGGTTACAAGACGGGTGGGCGGATGTGGAAGGAAGGGCCTTTGCCTAGTTACCGCAGAATCGTTGCCGACCGGGACGCTGATCGTCCGTGCAGAAGTGCCGCCTCCCGACGGGGTGGCTTTCTATGCGCGGGTATGCAAACGCCGGTGAAAAAGCCGATTGAGACAAACCATTCGCTTGGGTTCTCCCCAGTTGGTTCTCAAGCAAACTCTTGCGGGTCGTCAAGGTGGTCAAGAAGGTCACTTCCGGGAGAAACGCTCATCGCAGAGGGGTCGGTAGGCAGCTGCGTGATCCCGAAGGTTGGCGTCGTCCTGGTAGAGCATCGCCGCCGGCTAATGCGCTTGGGTTTCGAGTGCGGGGAAAAAGCATTGGCCACGCAGAGTCGATCCATCCTGGTGGTGGATCCCATTGAGATGAGCGACGCGACGATATCGTGCGCGAGCTCCATGAGGTTATTGATTGGCCCTGTGGGAAGCTTTACCAGAAAATCCGCGGACAACCCTCCCAAGAAAGCGCTCGAAGCCATTCCGAAGGAAGCTTTCCCATTTTTTGTAGATAAAAGAGAGTTTTGACGCCTACACCGGAAGAGGCTTTGGGTCGTAACATCGAATGTGGCGCTCTTACGCGGGCGGGAGCGGAGTTTTTTCTCTCAGATGCCGGCTGGTAGTTCGCTAAAGAAAACGTAAGCGATACTTTTTGCCGTGGTTTAGCTGGACCGCCCAAGAGTTTGATACCCTGCAGGTCCGAGCGTAAAGCCAAGATGGCCCCGAGCGGCGTGAAGGGCGGCCCGAGCTCATGGAGGGAAGCTAATGAGCGGGATCCGGAAGAGCTCATCCGCACGCTCAAGGAAAAGATGCCAAGATCACACGTTTTGCGCGAGAAAAACCGGCGGCTGGCTATCCTCGGGCCGAAACTCCATGCGCTTCTGGCCGAAGAGGAGTCCCGGGCGGGTGCGTCTCTCTTTGGGTTTGGGCCGGCTCTTCGCCGAAAACGTTTTCCTTGGAAGAAAACCGATGCGCGCAACCCATGCGGACCGGAAGAGAAATGGTCAAGCGGAGCGGACAAGCGACTTCTCTCTGCTCGGGTCGAAGGATAAGACCGCGGGCAACCCGTCCTGCCAAGTCACGGTATCCCCGGAAGCGAGTCTTTCGGCTTGCGGTTGCGCCTGCTAGACAGCTGGGAAAGCCCGAGCCAATACCTCGTTCTTGAAAAGGTTCGCTTCGCCTATGGCCAGGAGGCCATCTTCCAGGCGCTTGCTGTCAGGCGGATCATCATTGAGACAACCAAGACGGGGAAAACTTGTCCGGAAGGCGGAGCGATCGCGGCTTTGAGCTAGCCGCTTCGTGCGGGAGCGAAAAGGGGTTGCGGGTGTTTCCCAAGTGTCGAGGCGCAGACCCCTTCTCGTTGGTGACACGCCCGCTTGCCGGAGGGGTCGGCATCGACACGAACGGGGCTCATCTCGCCGTGGCGCAAAGGGACCCCTTTGGCAATCGCGTGAGAATCCGCAAGATCCAATGGAATCTCCATGGCAAGAGCGGGGAGTAGGCGAGAGCGATTTTTGGTGATGCCCGCAAAGAGATCCCTGGCGCCTGCGACGAATCAGGCAAGACGCTTGCGATGGAATGCTTCGATCTTCCAAAGAGCAAAGCTTGAGCTTAACTCGGTGGATTCCGTTTGGGCTCCCTTGGCTCTTTTCCTTCGCCTACGAGCAAGGCAATCGTGGTGGTCAAGTCGGCTTTTTTTCTTGCGGGAGTCGAGAGGATCAAAGTCGACGCGGGCCTACACGCTAGTGATCGGCGTGGTCAACTACGCAGGTCGTCGGGACACGAGTTCTTACGAGGGCGTGGCCTCGTCCTTTCCCCGGAGAGGATTGGATCTCTCCGAACGTCCGTCCGCGCGCGAGGAGGTAGTTCCGACCCGCAACGAAGTCATGTCAGCTTCCCCCTACCCGGAAACAATTGGACAAAGCGTGGATGGTCGTTTCTATGGCGGGGATTCGGAAGAGACTCAAAGCAGCGCATGCGGCGCACGTCCGGTCGGAAGGGAATTGGCTCTCTCCCGCGTTTGTCCGCCAAAACACGTGACTGGGCCGTTACCCGGTCTTTGCTGGTGAACCCCCGGCATGGGAAGCGTCAGCAGCCCTGTTCGTCAGCTGTCCTGGACGATCTTCCTTGGTATCCGAATGGTTGTCTATGGTTTTAGGAACGGTTCAGGAACCGTGAGAAAACAGTCCAGGATCCAACCTTGGAAAGACCTAAAGCGGGGGTAACTCGGAGCCTGCAACTCCTGCTTCCGTAGCCGAAGGCCATTTTTGGCGATTCCGATCGGAGAGAAGGTGGGCAATTGGGTTCGGATAAGCTTCCCTAGACGTTTCGCGTTATAGGCCAGACAATCAAGTGGCCATTCATCCCCTACCGTTGGCATGTGCCCGAAGTCGGAACCCTTGGAAACCCATGATGGGTTGGATAATCCCAAAGATCGGGTTCCCTGGATCTCCCTCTTTCGCGCATAGAGGCAACCAAGCTTCGGCTGGGGCCTAAAAGCCAAAAAATAGGAGCGTTGGCTTCCTCCGCCTTGAATAACCTCCAAGCGGGTTATTCACAACTGGCCCGGCTTAAGAACAACCGTTTTCGGGAAGCGGTCTCCCCGGTGCCAGTTGACGGAGTGCGAACAACTCTCTTTACGGTGAGACAACCAAGCGGAACATCGAACCGCACACAACAAAGCCGATATCACCAGCCTAGCACATCCTCGGGCGTTGGCCGAGACGGCTATCCGCTGGACAAAACTCGTACCGTCGTTCCTGATGAGACGCCTCCGACCTTAAGAGACCTCCGCTCCTTCTCTTTGCAGGGCTTCGATTTGCTTTTCATCTGCCTAGCCACTATCCACGAGCGCCGCGTTCACGCAAGCCCACTATCGCAGGGATCGCCTCCACGTTAGCTCCCCAGTTCGTTAGCTTGACTCGCAACAAACCCTAACTCCGGCCGAAAGCACCACACCACTCCCCTCCACATCCACCGCAGCCTCTCCGTTGTAACTTTGTTCCCGACCTTCCGCTCTGGCCCCCAGGCAGGAGGTGACGGTCAGAATGCATCAAACGGATAGATTCCCCTGCTCTTGGCTTCCCCTGAGCCAAGCCATCTGGCTTCTGTGGCCCATGGTTCTGGCCCTTTGTTCTTCCTTCTCCTTCCTTTTGCTCCCTCGTTTTTGCTCATTTCTCTCACTTGTGCCGCGCTTCTTCTAACCTCTCCACCAAGCGGTACTGAAGAACGAGCTCCTTTGAGTAACCTTCCAGGATCCTCCTCTCCCTTCCGATCGCTGTACTATTGGCCTTTCCAAGAGTTCCGCTCCATCCTCAGCTAAAAACACCGTTGGCTCGCCCGGCTTCCGACAAGTCACCTTGCGATGCTGGCCCCGATGGGCAGGGCTCTCCATCCAGATTCACCGCATCCACCTTCAAAAATGCCATCTGCCGAGCTAACTCCAACACCCGCCCCCCGAAACACTCGGCCACCGTTTCGGACATTCTCTCTCCGAAACCAGCTAATTGGATCATGACCCCGATGGGTATTCCCACGCAGAAGCCGCACCGCCACATCCCGCCACGTCAACACCCTGGGGTCCCTACGATTCGAAAACACCCGATGGGCATAGGAGTAAATCATAGCAGTAAATCAATAACGAAAGCATCCTCAAAGGTCGCGCCTCGAGCATTCTCCGCTCTTCCTCGCCCAGTCACCCGAAACTTCCCCCATCCATCCCTCCAGCGCTCGGATCACCAAATGCACCCAACTGCCCTGCAGCGCCCACTCTTCCCAATCAACCGGCAAACGTATCGGGGGTCTCCACATCCAGCATGAGAAATCCTCCTGTCATTGGGCCCACCAACCAGCTGAAACTGCAAAGGAAAAATCGAGAGGCTTTTAACCCACGGGTTTTTAGCCTTCTCGGTCACCAGATCAACAACTAGCGAATGCCACCAAGGAAAGAAGGCAAGCGAGAGCAGCTCCTCATGGGTCGTCCTAAGTCCATCCCAAGCGAAGATGCTTACTTTTTCCGGAGGGATGTGTAATCTTACATGGTGAGTTTCTGCCCCGGGGTGTTGAGCAAGGCGATTTTGCCGGGATAACCCGGCTCGTTTTGCGCTATGGCTTTCGTCTTTTTTGAGCGGGCGGAGTAACCCATCCTCCATCGGACCTAGAGACTTGGCAGAAAGGCGGCACGGACAACGGCTCCACTTTTACACCGGATAGCCCAATACACGCGCTCGTGTCGCTCGTTCCGAAAAAAGAAAGAAGGGGAAAGACACAAAAAATAGGCTCGACGATACGAAGCTCGTGCGTTGTCCTAACCAGGAGAAACCTGAAATCCCAGGATTCCCTTTAGCTATGGAAGACCGATTTCAAGAGACAGCCCGACGCATCTCCGTCTTACTCCTTCTGCTCTTTGCGTTTTGGATCCTCAAAAGTTTCCTTGCCTCCATCGCCTGGGCCTTGGTGATCGCCATTGCCACCTGGCCAGTGTTCCAGTTTTTCCAAAGACTCGTTCCTCTCCGGTTTCGGCGAAGCGTCCCAGCTTTCATCTGTACGGCCTTAGTGACGCTTTTGCTTCTGGGACCCCTGGTCTACGCGGCCACAGACGTGGCCCAGGATGTACAAACCGTTGCTCGGTGGATGGAAGAGGTTCAGCGCAAAGGATGGCCTGCCCCCGCTTGGGTGGAACACATCCCGTGGCTAGGACCGGCCCTTGCAGCACGATGGAACGCGGCCTTGGGGGTTCCAGGTTCCGTTCTTCGCTATCTTCGGGACGTAGATTCAGGGATCATCCTGAAATGGACGAGAGTCGTGGGGCTAGAGGTTCTGCGCCGGGTGGTCGTTCTCGCACTCACAGTCCTGGTACTGTTTTTCCTCTACTGGCACGGAGAATCGCTCACTCAAGATGCTACCGTAGCGGCGCGGCGACTTTTAGGGCCTCCGGCGGAACGCTACATCGAACATTCCATTGCTGCCGTCCGCTCCATTGTGAACGGCCTGCTCATGGTGAGTCTTGGGGAAGGAGTTCTTTTTGGCATCGCCTATAGTTGGTTGCATGTTCCCAATGCGGTCCTGCTGAGTGGCCTCACCGGGTTTTTGGGCATGATTCCATTTGCCGCACCCATCGTTTTCGGGGGGGTCTCCCTCTACCTTCTGGCCCAGGACCGTTCCGTAGCCGCTCTTGTGCTTCTGGGTTACGGCAGTTTGATTCTGTTTGTCGCCGATCACTTCGTGCGGCCGGCCCTGATCAGCGGGTCAGCTCGCATGCCGTTCCTTCTGGTTTTTCTCGGAATTTTAGGGGGCTTGGAAGCTTTTGGATTACTCGGCCTGTTCCTAGGTCCTACGGTATTAGCTGCTCTCCTAACGGCATGGCGAGAACTGGTGGAAGTTCCTTACGATCCCCCAACGCGCCTTTAGGAAATACGCCGTTGGTTTTCTGAGAGCAAAAGCAAGTGCTCCACGCTCTTTCCAGAGCTACCTTGAAGGAGAAATGTTTCCATTCCATATTCAAGCCCGAAGGGGGCCGCCAGACTTGTCCACCAACGTCAGGCTACTCTTGGCGAGTATTGTCTTTTTTTCGGCTGTCTTTCCTCTTCCTGGGCAAGAGGCGCCCCAATCTTCCCCTCCTTTTACCCAATCTCCGGAAGAAAAGAAAACTAGTCCGGCTTTGCCGCCGGAGATAGCCCGACTCCTTTCCCAAGCGTCAAGCGGCGATGCAGCTAGTGCGTTTGCTCTTTTTTCCTACTACGCTCGGGAGGCTAACCAAAAGGAAGCTCTCCGCTGGCTTGAGGCTTCTGCCCAAGCTGGGTATCCCGCAGCCATTCGAAAACTGGCGGAGCTGTATGAAGAAGGATCCGGAGGAAAACCAAGAGATCTCACTCGAGCGCTGTCTTTCTACGAGGAAGCCGCTCGTAAAGGAGACAGAGTAGCTCTTGGTTGCTGGCTCAAGCTGGCTAGCCGAAATCCAGGCTCCGTGGATCGCTGGCAGCTTCTAGCGTGGAGTTGGGTTGCCCAAAGCGTGCACCTCTCTAGCCCTTCTCTTCCGGAGATTTCCCTGCCATCCGTTCTTTTCCCCCCTCAATTGGCCAAAATCCGCAAAGAGTACGCCATGCTTCTATCCGCGCTTGCTCAACAAGACGATCCAAAGGCAGCCCTTGCCCTCGGGAAAGCCTACTGGGAAGGGATTGGGGTGTCGGTGGACCGAAAAGAAGCCGTTCGCCTTTGGGAAAAAGCCGCCCAGCAGGGCGAACCGGAAGCTCAATGGAGGCTAGGACTAGCCTATGCGGAAGGAGTGGGAGTCAAAGAGGATCTTTTGCAGGCTACTCGATGGCTCCTTTTGGCCGAGCGAAAAGAAAGTTTACCACCTATAGCCAGAAAGACTCTGGAACGCCTTCGCAACCGCCTTGCCCCCAGGGACCTTGAAACGTTGCAGAGCCAGCTCGAAGAGTTGAGCCAGGCCCGGTCCGCAGTTGGTTTGACGAGCCAACCCCTTGTGGCACAGCAAAAGGAATCTCGCTTGCTTTCTTCCGCGGCTAGCTTAACTCCTTCTTCCTCACCGCAATCCTATCCGAGCAATCGCATCACAACTTCTAGGCCGGACACACCTTCCAGACCAGCCCCTAAGGAGTTGACCCGGCCGAATCACGACGAGTCCCCGAATCAAGTCGCCCGCAACAGCCTAAAGGAATCCAGCAACCTCTCCCAAAGCGAGCCCGCGAAGCAAGGGTTTGGCTCCATCCTGGAGCGTTGCAGCCAATGGTGGGCACAAGCTCAATCTCTGCTCGAGCTTTGGCTTGCAAACAAAGACGTTCCCTTTCCCCTATTCTGGACTCTCACGTGCACGTTGGTAGCGGTTGTTTTGGCGCTACTGGCTTGGCTTCTTCCAGGATCTCCTTCTGCCAGGTTCCTGGAAGAATCTTCCCTCCCAGGAAAAAAAGACGCTAAGAGTTCGTTCACCGAGACAACGGCTCCCCCTTCGGAATCGATTCCAAAGACCGGATCCATGGAATGTTTCTCTCCCACTGAGCCTCTTCCTAACCAACACACCCTCGCTGCTTCCCCAGTTCAACAACGTCTTTGGCATGCTTTGGCGCGCCAAGGCGTTACGCTACTTGACCATCCTCAAGAGCTGGAAACTCATCTTCCTTCCTCTCCAAAACACCAGCTCGAAAGGGAAGCGCTTTTAGCCGTAGCACGAAGCGGGTTACTCCAGGAGCTCAAGGTCCACCCGGCCACTAAGCCCGTTCCGCCAGAATGGATTCGTATGCTTGAGCAAAAACAGGGGCTAGCACGCCCATGGGCTTTTTGGGCAATCGAAACCTGGCTTTGGGCTCTTGCAACGGCGCTAGAGAAAGGAGCAACCAAACAAGAGGACGATTCGTCTTTCTAGGGCCTTCTTTCCTACTGGTCGGGCAAAAAACGTTGTGGCTCGAAAAAGAACGAAACCCGGACCCGATCCACAAAGCCCAGCCGTCCATAGAGCCCGGCCATAACCAAGGAAAGGCTTAAAGCACGTCCGAGCTAGCAGTCCCTCCCTTGGGCTTTCTTCCTCCAAGCCAGAAGCTCCTCCATCGTTCGTTCCGAGCTTCAATAGCCTTACCCCGCACAGCTAATTAGCTCTTGTGCTCTCCCCATTGTGGCGGCTTGCGCTGGTTAGCCGCCTCTCTTCCCATGGAGCCGTTCCACTTCAATGGCAATTTCTTCAATCCCAGCCCGAAGGATCTCCAGGGGCTGAGTAAACGAGATTCGAATACACTGGTCTACGTGTGCCCACTCTTCGGACAGGCCATAAGCAAAGTGGCGGCCTGGAACGATATAGACCCCATGCGTTTTCAGCCTCTCATAAAGTTCGGCGGATGAGATGGGAAGTTCGGGAAACCATATCCATAGAAAAAATCCTCCCTCATAGATGTGAACCCTGTAGGGAAAACGCCCCTCAAAGAATTGCCGCACAAAAGAAAGAGCCGCCTCGTATTGGGCAAGATAGAAGGGTCGAACTTGTTTTTCGACAAGTTGGAAAAGTTCACCCGAGTCCAAAAGAGGGCGAAGGAGTTCTTGACCCAGCCCAGGGGGAGCTAAGGCCAGCACACTCTGGGCGCGACGCAACACCGCGGCCACCTCGGCCGGTGCCAATACGATCCCGGTTCTTACTCCGGGAAGACCCAGCTTGGACAGCGTGAAGCAGTAGATAAAACTAGGATCCCACGACCACCACTGGAAATCGAGCGTAACGCTGGGAAACGGCGCGCCATAGGCTCCATCAACAATGAGAGGGATTTGAGAGCCGCAAGAAAGCTCTTTCAGAAATTGCCACTCTTCTTGGCGAAAGGTCTGACCCGTCGGGTTACACGGACAGGAAAGGCAAATAGCGCCAGCCTCTTTGACCAGGGATATAAGCCCGGTTCGATCCATCCGGTACCGAAAAAATGGCGGGGTCAAAAGCTCAATCGCCGGTAAAGCTGCTCGGAAAAGTGACTCCCCCAAGCCCTGCTGTGCAAAACCCAGGTATTCAGGCAGCCGGGGTAATAGCACCTGTCGGAAGCTCCCCTTCCTGAATCGGCCAGCAAATAAAAGAAAAAGGAGGAAAACCCCCCATTGACTCCCCAGAGTAACCACCACGTGGTCTGGCTCGACGGGCCAGCCTAAGCTCTCGCGAAGGGCCTTCGCCAATGCCCCTGTAAAGGCCGGATTTCCTCCTGGCGGGTCATAGAGGCCTAGGCAGCGGTAAAGCGCGTCAGGTTCCCGAAGGAGCTCTTCTAATCTTCGTTGCCAAACCTTTTCGACCTCGGGAATTCGTCCCGGACTTGCTCCTCCCAATAAAAGGGTCTTACCTGGCCCTCGAGCCGCTCGACCCAAATCTTCCATTAGGTCGAAAATACCGCTTCCCTCGGCTAGATACTGACCTGCTTGGGAAAGTTCAAAGGAAGGTTTCATTGTCGCCGATTCCCCTGGCGCACAAGATTGTGAAGCCTACCGTAGGGAAGATCCATTCCAATTTGCCCTTCTCCGTGCAAGGCTTTGAACCCATCCTTTTCCGTGAGGAGCCGGTGAGCTCGAAACTCTTTCCCTATCTCCAGCATACCACATGGGGACTCGCATGGCCTCGAACCCCCATAACCTGCGTGTTTAGCCAGAGAATCAACCGTTTTCTCGCCGAAGTCTGGCTCCCTAGCGGTTCCAAAGCCCGGGTCCATGTCCCCAACTCCGGCCGAATGGGAGAACTTTGTGTTTACGGACGCACGGGATGGGTCATCCCTCATACTGGCAAAAGCGACCGTTTTCGAACCGTGGGACGGCTTATTGCTTTGCAGGATGACGACCAGTGGGTAGGGGTCGATGCCCACTTGCCCAATCTCTTATGGGCAAAAGCGCTCGAAACTTTCGTACGAAGAAAAGGCCCGGTTTTGCAGTGGAAACAAGAACTCCAAGTCGGTAGCGAGCGTATCGACTTCCAGATCGAAACCTCCCAGGGTCCCTGGCTTGTCGAACTCAAAAACTGTAACCGGAAAATGGGTTCTTATGCACTTTTTCCTGACGCCCCAACCCTACGAGGGAGCAGGCACCTGGACCTTCTTGTCCGGTGGCGATCCCAAAGGGAACGGCAAGCAGCTGTCATTTGGATCATCCAGCGCCCAGACGTCCAAGCCTTGTACCCGGATCCAGAGTCAGATCCGCTTTTTTGTCAAAAACTGGCACAAGCCCACGAGGCTGGAGTGCACTTTTTTGCATGGAGATGCCGGCTTGACCGAGCTGGGATCCGGATAGTAGGCCCAGTTCCGGTAACAACTCCCGGCGCCCCATGAGCGCGAGAGTGCCCCAAGGATATTTTTTAACTCCCATGGGCAAGGAACGGAAGCCACTAGATCGAAGAAAGCGACAAGGAAAGTTTTTCTTCCGGTGGTTAACCCTCTCCGCTTTTGGAGTCCTTTTGGGAGCCTTCCCAGGTCCAACCCGAGCCGAACCCGACCCTCGCGGCCACGTTCCTCCCATTGGTTGGATACGGGCCCAGTTTTGGAAACATTTCCAACTGGGAGACTTTCTTTTGGAGGGTGTGTTACGATGCGGCAACCGAACCTACCCTTTCGAGCTTCGCACGCATAATCGGGAACTTGTGTATCGATTTCGTTCGGTCCCTTTGGCCTTCCGGATTCGTTTCGACCGGGATCGAACGCTTGTCCAAGAAAAAGGTCCGAGAGATCCCAACTGGCGGGAGGTCGCCCCGAAGGATCGGACCAAACCCATCCTGGATACGGACGTCTCCTATGAAGATCTCTCGTTAGACTTCCTCCATTGGACTCATGTCCGTTCCCTGGGAACCGATTCCATTAAAACACTCTCCAGCTGGGCCTTCGAAGCAGAACCCGGTAATGAACCGAGCCAATACTCCAAGGTTCGCTATTGGATCAGCCAGGAATACTTTGCCTTATTGCGGGCAGACGGTTACGGCTCTCAAGACAGTCCCATAAAGAGGCTCGAAGTCAATGCCGTCGAACGGATGGGAGATCGGTATATTGCGAAAGAAATGCAAATTTCTCGTATGTCTCCGGAACGAGGTCTATCGACCTCGCGCACCTTCATTGAGGTTATCAGCGGGGAACAAGTGTTGCGGGCTTGCGCCCCAAAAAAGTCGTAATAGTTGCCTCCAGCCTCTCACCGGAGGAGATAGTTTCTGGACTTTCCTATCGACTCCCTTCTTTTTTTCGGGATCTTTTTTAAAAAATCTCCCGCAAGGCTATCCTCCGCGAAAGATGCTACCCCCTTTCGCACTTCTCCGTGACCGTTCGAAAGAGCTCTGCGAAAGTTCGATCGCAAAACGGTTCTCGATTCGCCCAGATCCGGCGTCCCAGGAAGTCCTACTGGTGACCCATCGGGATGGGCCCCCCTGGAGGGAAAGTCGCCTCTCGGATCACGCGATTCCGATCCAGAGCAAGGACGGAAACTCCAAACATGGCTTCGTCTTCTCCTACTCCTTAACTGACTGGCCGTGCCCAAGAAGGCAAAAACCCAAGACTTGAGTCCTACCTTTCCGCCCTTTGTGGAAAAACGCTCTATGGGCACCAAAAATCGAGAAAGCCCGAGCGAGCCGCTTGTTTTACGGCCCAGAAGACTGACTTCGGCTTGTCTGTACGCCAAGCCTCAAGACCCATCCCGAAGGAAAGATTTTTTAAAAACCCATCTTTCCTTTGCTTAGACGCGCACCGCTTCCAAGCGGTAGGCCCCCCAAAGCGTTGTTTCGACCTTCACCTTCCACTTCTCTTGAGGTAAGCCCAAAAAATGAGGAAGTTCCTCCTTCTGGAACCCAGCTCGAACACTGACCATAGCATCATATCGGGTCACTGGGTCAAGCAGGACCGGGCTAATGAGCCGCAGCCAAACCACCGAGCGCAAAGCGCGTAACGGTTCACTAAAAAGCAATAGATGGGCGAAACGCCCAAGAAAACTCCCCAGACGCCCAAGATCCTCAGCAACAAAGTGGTGGGCAATGAGGTTCCCAAAAACGATCGAATAATCTTGCCATTGGGCGAATTCCTCGATCCTCCCGCAAACCCACCCCCAATCCTTAGGCCAATTTTTCGGACGGGGAATCTGGTCAAGTCCGGTGACGACCAACCGCCCGGCTAGCTCCGGATCTTGGGAAAGAACTCTGGCGAGCGTCCCATCCCCGGCGCCTAGTTCTAGGGCCCGCACTGGCCTCGCCACGGGCAAGCTTTCCACATAGGCTCGAAGTCTCCTTTGAAACCAACCAAAATTCCCCATGAGGAAATTGATCCGGCGCAGACTCGCTCGTGCTTGTCGCGCCTCCCGGCTTTCCGGGGAAAGCCCGTCAAGGATTTCCGGTTGAACCAAACGCTCCTTAAGCGACACCGTTCCCAAGAGCATAAACGGCTATTCCTCTCCGAGGAAAGGTCGTT
>NZ_CAJNOB010000011.1 GCF_905250085.1 Candidatus Methylacidithermus pantelleriae | reverse complement strand
CCCTTCGCTCGTCGGGTTCGGGGCCTCCGTCTTGTTTCATCCAGGAGGATGGGTAGGCTGCATCGGGCGTCTGTGCCTCGTCGGAGGGTATTTCGAGTGACAGGGTCTTTCTTTTTTTTTCAGAAGATCTGCACCGTGTGTGGAAAGGAAATGCGAAGGATTCATAGGAAAAGGTTGGGTGAACCTTAGCGCCGATTCCGTAGAGCGCAATGTAAGATCCCGGAATCAAAAGATTCTTGCCCTTTTAACGAGGGACAAAGCAGGGAGGGACCATTGGGTCGATTCATGCTTTTCTCCACGGAAAAAAGAAGGTCCACATGCGGTCTAGCTTCCAAACCGCCTGGGCGGTCCCGAGCGGTGCACGGACCTTCTGTGACAAAGGCCTTCGACCGGGCAGAGAAGCAAACCTCCAAAGAAAAACCCGCTTTTGACCGCATCCTAGCTCAGGTAGGAAAATCCAAGGGTTCACCCAGGGCCTTCGTTCCATGGCAGGAGACTTTCGACCGACACGCGCACCCAGGAGAAAAAAAAGCGGCAGTGGGCTTGTACATGAGATATGTTTTGTGGCAACCTACACTCATAGCGGGCAAAAGTCGCATCTTTCACCACCGAAAATCCATGAATCCACACTCCGTAGAGAACTTCTGGGCCAGTCCTAGCGTAAGAAGAACGCTCTACCTCCTGCCGCCAGCGATCTTTCTTTCGGCTTGGATATGCCCTTTTTTTGGTATCGCGATGGAAAACGCTGCCATTGCCCTCTGCAGTCTGAACTGCCTCCTTGCGTCCTTTCAGTTGCGCCACTGGGGATTGGAGTATTGGGGTTTTGCTGAGCTGGACTATGGGGCCGGGGGCTTGGTGTGGCGAGGGTTCTTTTCCACAGGCGCGTGGGAACGTTCGCAAAGAAAATCTTCGCACTGGAAAAACGGACGCCGAAGAGGCCTTTCCTGGGGACCAGGTGGCGATCCAAGGTGGAACTAGGGAAGGACCGCCTTGGGTCTTCTGGATACCGTCGAAGTTCCGTTTCCGTCGGCGACCGAACAGGGCCGCCAGGGACAAGACGTTGATCTCGTGACGACGCGGGGGGACGATAGGGATGCCAATTGGGACTCTCACCTGTTTAAGGTTTCTTTCCGAAGAAGCCGCTTCTACGCATTTTTGTGCTCGCTCGCCGAACCTGGTCATTACCATCAGGGATGACCGACGATTTTTTCCATTGCCGGAACTTGTAAAGCACAAACTATGCCGGCTGGTTTCCCACGCGAAATGCCTTTTTTGGGAGTGGGCCTTTGAGGTTTGACCGCCTGAAGGTGCGGAAGAGGTGGTGTGGCAGTTCAAGGGAAGGCAGTTCCGGGATATGGACCAGGAGTAAGGAACACGGTAGACTGGCCTTCAGTCAAAAGAGGAAGGGAGATAAGACCCGGGTGGAAGAGATGCTCATCTCACAATGGAAGGTCAGGCGCTTGGCTTATTATCCAGTAGCGCCAAAACGGCCGGGCTGCCATTCCAAGTCGCGCAAAAGATATGGGCGTGCAGGAAGCCAGTGGTGGACGGCTGCATCAAGGGAAGAAACATCCACGATGGACCCAACCCCATGGTACTCGATGCGGCAACGCTTTACGGTTCGACACCCGACAGGGCAAGTCACCAGGGAAAAAGGAAGCTATTCGATTTGCGGTGAGCTAGCGGATTTTAGGAATGTTGGCGAGGAGTAGGAGCGGTCCCGCGGGAGTTGCCCGCCACCTTTTCCGGTAGAATGGGGTCAGGTGATGGTAACGTTGAGCCAAGGCGAGTTCTCTTGCGCGAACAGCGTTTCTCATGCCTCAAAGCCTGCTGTTGAATCCCACAGACCTACCCATGCACCCAGCCGTTCTGGGAGACATCTCTGAAGTGGCAGCTACTTTCCGATTCCTTTTCCTATTGCCGTCTGAGCGGGCTGAAGCAGCGGTGAGGGGATAGCTCTTTTGGCCTCGGGGGCTTTCAAGCAATGGTTCGATGTCTTGAGCCTTGCCTAGAGGCGGCGGAAAGTGCTCAAGGAGTGGAAAAGCGTCCGTTGCCCGTTGCCGCACGCTGGCTCTGTTGGTGCCGGATTGGGAAAAGCTGATCGAAAGAAAGGCGGTTCGTTGCGTTCTGCCGATGGGGTGTGTTGGATCCAATGCTTGGCTCGTCGTCTCAAAAGCTCAATGGGGGAGTGGTTGTATTCCCTCCAGGATGCCCGGCGCCGCTGCGCTGGGTTTGCTTAAGGAAGCGGGCTTCCTTTGAGTTCTTTTTCCTTTTTGGCAAACGAATGGCAGTAAGCTCTCTCGCTTTTCAGAGACCCTCTCCAAGAGTTTCGAAGATCGGCTGGCAGCGATTATGTTAGTTCGGCTGTGAGAGAGTTGCCTCAAGATTCCTCGGCCAGAAGCTCGACCAAAAGAATCTGTTGGGTTCTTACGCTCTCGCCTTTCCAACGAGACTTTACCTCCTTTTTGGAGCAGCTTCGAAAGACGCTTGGCGACGGTCATCGGGTGTTTGTTTACTGTCTGGATGAGGGGGTACGAGCCGGAGAGATCCTCGTGGAGGAGGCGAAACGCTGGCCGGGATTACGAATTGCTGTGTGCGCATATGGGGCCAGTCGCCGTAGGCTCCCTCCCCAACCGGGGGTTCTGTACGCAGGCTTAGGGACGCTGGCTCAATGGATCCTGTCTACCGAGGAATGCCGGGCTGATGGAGGGGATGCCGAAAGGGGCCAACAAAGGGTCTAGCCCGGCAAAAGGGCAAGTGCGTCCTCGGATCCCAAAAGGGTCCCTCGGTTTATCGATTCAAGCTCCAGGCTATACCGGGAGGTAGAATCATCTTAGTGGGAGCCTGACGCCAGGCATTCAGGGAAAAGATGGGCTACGGAAACGGGACATGCCATCGAAAAGAGCGTGGGTCAAAAGTCCGGCAAGATCTCTGGAAGAAAGTCGGGGGCGCCGCGAGAGGGTGTCAAATTGTTGATCCACAATCTTTTCCAAAATCTTCCGGCCGCCCAGGCAGGTAAGACGGATCTCCAAGGAAAGTGGCCAAGGAAGTGCTTGGGGCAATGGTTCTCCCCGGGCAAAGAGAAGGATCGTTCGTTCCACCTGGAGAGCAAGCAACTTCCGTAGACCTGGGGTAGCAACTCCCGCACGAAGTTCGCTCTCGGCAACGTCAAACTCCTCCATCTCCTGGCGAGGGAGATAGATTCGATCTTTGCGAATATCGATGGCCAAGTCTTGCCAGAAGTTCGTGAGTTGAAGAGCAGTACAAATGGCATCGGACTCTTCCAGAAGCGGAACATCCCGAATGCCGTGAACCAAAAGGACAAGGCGGCCAATTGGGTTGGCGCTTCTGCGGCAGTAATCCAAGACCTCGGCAAAGTTTTCATAACGTCGTTTCTGGACGTCCTGGCGGAAGGCGCTCAGCAAATCGAGGAAAAGGCCCAAAGGGAGCTTGCACTGAGCGATCGTGTGGGTAAGGGCAACAACGACGGGATGGTCGGGAAATGCTTCAGGATAAAAAAGGGCCTCCTCCCACTGGTCCAAGCGACGGAGCCTTTCGTTTGAGGTTAGCTGCCGGAGTTGACCGTCGCCAAAATCATAGGGTAGGTCGTACCCTTCGTCTGCAAGATCGTCGGCCAGGCGAGCAAAGGCATAGATGGCGTGGATGTGGGGAGCAAATTCCTTGCGGACGAAGCGTCCGACGGGGAAATTCTCGTAATGTTTCCGGGCCAAGACGGTGCATTGTCGGTACGCAACTGCCAGATCCATAGTGCGCCCTTCATTCTAAGAAACTCTGTCGATCTGGCAATGCGCAAGGGTTGCCAGCGGAGAGGGTTTTGCCATACAATTTCCCAACGGAGGCGGGTAAGGGAGGGAAACCCATCGCCGGGAGATGGGGCTTCAAGCTCCATGGCGAGCCATTGCGTTGTGTTTCCTTATGCGGTCTTCCGAACAAGCCAGGAGGTATTTTGGGCTTACCGGGGGGATTGCCTGCGGAAAAACGACGGTGGCAGCTTGCTTGTCCGCTCGAGGCTGGGGACGCATTGATTGTGATCGGATTGCCCATGAACTTCTTCGGCCCGGGGCGGAAAACTGGCAAAAGGTCGTTGACGAATTTGGGGAGAAGGTATTAACTGCTACTGGAGAGATTGACCGGAGGAGCTTGGCGAAGGTAGTCTTTGCTAGGCCCGAACTTCTTCAGAAACTTAACTCCATTACTCACCCGGCGATTCGCAGGTGCTGGCTTCGGGAGAAGGAGCAGTTCGAAAGGCAATTCCCTGAAAGGAATTTGGCGGTAGAGGTCCCCCTGCTTTTTGAGCTTGGCTTGGAAGGGGAATTTGACGAGGTGATCTGTGTGGCTTGTAGTTCTTCTACCCAGCGCAAGCGGTTGCTCGCGCGGGGGTGGGAAAGTTGGGAGGTGGAGGCTCGCTTAGCCTCCCAGTTTCCTTTGGAAGAAAAGATCGCCAGAAGCGACCGGGTGATCTGGAATGAGGGAACGATGGTTTGCTTGGAACGGCAGCTGGATTTTCTCTCGTAGGAGAGTGTTTCGCGATTTTCTCTTTCTCGATGGGGGAAGAAGCGGGTTTTTCCATGGTGGGCGTTTTCCGTGCAACTGGGGAGAGGTTTTTATCCGTTAGGGGGTTCGTGTGGATGGCTTAGGCCCGAAAAGCTTTTATGAAAGCACAGAGGAAAGGCAGTTCTATGCAGGAGGGTCAAGGAGAACTCGAGGTTGGTTCTGGGCGTGAGCTGAGCAAAGAGGGGGCTCTTTCCCCTAGCCCTGAAACAGGGGTGCAGGGGATGGGTGGCTCCCTTGGGGCCAATGCTGGAGGCCTGTCGGAAGCCCAGAAGGGAGCGCTTGCAGCTAACGACGGCAATTCTCCGGCGGGGGCTGTGGAGGTTAGCGGGGGACCAGCTCTTGATCTGGGGGCGTTGCAAAGACTTTCGTTTGGCGAGCTACAAAAGAAAGCCGCGGAGTATCAGATTGAAAACCCAGGGCTTCTTCGGAAACACGAGCTGATTTTTGAAATTCTCCGGCGGCATGCTCAGCGCAATGGGGCCATTTGGGGAGAGGGGGTCTTAGAGATTCTTCAGGAGGGGTACGGGTTTCTGCGGTCGCCACATTATAATTATTTTCCCTGCCCGGAGGATATCTACGTCTCTCCTTCTCTCATTCGTCGCTATGGGCTTAAGAAGGGCAATTTAGTTTCTGGTCCGATTCGTCCTCCGAAGGACAAAGAGCGCTATTTTTCGCTGTTGCAGGTGGACAAAGTCGAGGGGGATGATCCGGAAAAAGTTCGCGGCCGGATCTTCTTTGATAATCTCACCCCTCTATTCCCCAATCGGCGCATCTTTCTTGAAGGCAAGTCTGGAGATCTTTCCATGCGGGTGGTGGATCTTGTAGCGCCGATTGGATTTGGGCAGCGCGGACTTATCGTAGCGCCGCCACGGACCGGGAAAACAGTCCTTCTTCAAAAGATTGCCAATGCGATCGCTGAAAACCATCCGGATGCTTATCTCATTGTGCTCCTGATCGACGAGCGTCCGGAGGAGGTTACCGACATGGAACGGTCGGTTAGGGCGGAGGTCATCAGCTCAACATTCGACGAAACTCCAGAACGCCATGTGCAAGTGGCTGAAATGGTGATTGAGCGAGCCAAGCGGCTGGCCGAAACCAGGGTGGATGTGGTCATCCTGTTGGATTCTCTCACCCGGCTGGCTCGTGCCTACAACACGCTCCAGCCTCATAGTGGCAAAATCCTCACGGGCGGGGTCGATGCCAACGCGCTCCACAAACCCAGGCGCTTTTTCGCGACTGCTCGGAACCTGGAGGAGGGAGGTAGTGTTACCATCCTGGCGACGGCCCTTATCGACACGGGTTCGAAGATGGATGAGGTCATTTTCGAGGAGTTTAAGGGAACGGGCAATATGGAGATCCACCTGGATCGGGCCCTTGTGGATCGGAGAATCTATCCCGCGATTAATATCCCCAAGTCTGGGACCCGAAAGGAAGAGCTTCTCTACCATCCGGATGAGCTTCCCAGGATTCATATGCTACGGCGAGCCCTGACCTCGGTTCCCCCGGTGGAAGCCATGGAGCTTTTGCTGGAGAAACTAAAGAAGACCCGGAATAATGTAGAGTTTTTGCTTTCCCTCAACCTGAAGGAATAAGCAAGAGCAACCGGGATGTTTCCAGAGTTGCGTGGGGCTCCGGGAGTGCATGTGTCGAGGAGGTAACGTTTCCTCGCACGAGCCCTTCTTTTCGGCAGGGCAAAAGATCGCTCGCTTGAGCTTGACGCTTGGCGGGTGGTGCGCCTAGATCCTCTCGGTAGCGTGAAAGTTCTTGTCACGGGGGGTGCTGGGTATATTGGGAGCGTCTGTGTGGAAGTGCTCCTCGACCACGGGATGGAGGTTGGTGTGGTCGATGATCTTTCCGAGGGTCATCGAGAAGCCGTCGATCCGAGAGCGTCATTTTTCCAAGGAAATCTCCTCGACGTGGAGTTTGTCCGAGACGTTTTGACTGGGTTCCAACCGGATGCTGTTGTCCATCTGGCGGCAAAAGCTCTCGTTGAGGAATCGATGCGGGACCCGGGAAGCTATTTTACTGGCAATGTCTCAGCGGGTCTTTCTTTACTGGAGGCGATGTGCCAGGCCGGTGTGTCCAAGATGATCTACTCCTCCACGTGCGCGGTGTATGGGCTGCCGGAAAGAATCCCTATCGATGAGCGAGTTCCCCCCAACCCGGTTAACCCTTACGGTGCCTCCAAACTCATGTTCGAACAAATTTTACAGTGGTATGAAAAGGTCTACGGGTTATGCTACGTCTCGTTGCGGTACTTCAATGCGGCCGGAGCTTCCGCGCGTTTTGGTGAGGATCACCGTAACGAAACCCACTTGATTCCTCGGGTTCTTCAGGTGGCTCTGGGTCTTCGCAACTGCGTGGAGGTGTATGGAAAGGATCACCCAACGCTGGATGGAACCTGCATTCGGGATTATGTGCATGTGCTGGATTTGGCCGAGGCCCATCGTTTCGCCCTACAGTGCGACAAGAGCCGTTGCTACAACTTGGGTACGGGAAGCGGCTATTCGGTCCTTCAAGTGATTGAAGCCGCTCGAAGAGTAACCGGCCATCCCATTCCTTTGGCATTTCGTCCTAAGCGAGCTGGGGATCCCCCGAGGCTTGTGGCCAGTTCGGGACGGATCGCGCGAGAACTGGGCTGGAAACCCGCCTTTACCCGGCTCGAAGAGATCATTGATACGGCTTGGCAATGGCACAAGGCTCATCCTGCCGGATACCAAGGAGAGGGGGTGAAGAAAGAGCAAACTCTTTGATCAAGGCTTCACGCTGCCGGAGTTGATCCGGATCCTTCCCATGTGAGAAGCTACCCCGGAGGAGAGATGGTCAGAGGCCCTCTGTTTCCTCTGGAAGAGAGCGTTCTTCGGGTAAAAGATGTTGGGATTGAAGCTCCTGGAGGATGCGGAGCACCCGATCGCCTCGGGCAAGGGAATCATCCAGCCGGAAGGTCAACCGGGGTGTAAACTTCGCTCCCAGCTTCCTCCCGATCGCCGTTTGCCACTCTTTCCGATGCTCGTTAAGGACGTCTAGAACTCGGCCAGAGCTTTCCTCGTTTTCCCAAAGACTAATAAAAACCGACGCCTCCTTAAGGTCGGAACTTGTGGTCACTTCCGAAATGGTGATCATTACCCCCTCAAGCTCGGTCTCCCTTTGAAAAAGGCCACAGAGTTCCCTTCGAATCACCTCGCTGACCCGGACCGTTCGGGGGATATGAGTCATGGTCACCCACCTCCTTTTCTCCTTGCCCCTGATGCTGAGGGAACCAGCTCTTACCTGAGGCAATTTACAGGCTTTGGGGAACCTTTTCCAACTGGTAACACTCGATGCGATCGCCTTCTTCGAATTGGTTAAAATCGCTCAATCGCAACCCGCATTCCATTCCGGCCCGTACCTCTGCGACCTCGTCCTGGAAGCGTTTGAGCGTCAGAATCGTTCCGTCATAAACGGGCTGACGTTTGCGCAAAACCCGAGCCCGAGCGTTGTGGACAAGCCGCCCGCTTTCCACAAAACATCCAGCTACCGTATATTTGCTCAAAGCAAACACCTTTTTCACGACAGCCACACCCAGGATGGTTTCCCGGAGTTCCGGCTCGAGAAGCCCTTGCATCGCTTCCCGCACTTGATCCACCAGTTCGTAAATGATGCCAAAGAGCTTGATCTGAACGCCTTCCCGTTTGGCCGCGGCTACTGCGGCACCGTCCGTTCTTGTGTGAAATCCGATGACGATTCCCTGGGATGCCTTGGCCAAAAGAATATCCGATTCGCTCACCGGGCCAACGCCTGCGTGCACGATTTCCAATTGGACTTTGTCTTGGGGCAATTTCCGTAGCTGCTCGCTCAAGGCTTCCAACGAACCCTGGGTGTCGGCTTTGAGTACCAAGGAAAGGGTTTTCTTTTGGTCTTCTGCAATCGCCGCAAAGAGGTTCTCCAGGGTGATTTTGGGAGGGGACTCGGCCTTGGTCCGCTTGAGTTCCTCTAACCTCGCTTCGGCCATTTCTCGGATCTTGCGTTCGTCCTTGTCGGTGAGGAGCTCCTCGCCGGGCTGCGGGAGTCCGTCAAGCCCTACGATCCGAACCGGATACCCGGGGTACACTTCCTTTACCTGCCTTCCCATGTCGTCAATCAGCGCCCGCACGCGTCCCCAGTGATGCCCGCAAAGGGCCACATCCCCGACTCGAAGACACCCCGATTGGACAATGACCGTTGCTGTTGGGCCTCGCCCAGTCTCCATCTGGGATTCAATCACTCGAGCCTTTGCTGGGCCTTTGACATTGGCCCGAAGCTCCATGACCTCCGCCTGCAAAAGGATAAGATCCAAAAGATCCTCAATCCCTTTCTTTTTCAGCGCCGAGACCTCGCAAACAATGGTGTCCCCTCCGAACTCCTCGGGAACCAGCCCATACTCTTGAAGCTGGGTTTTGACGCGTAGCGGGTTAGCCGTGGGGAGGTCGATTTTGTTAATCGCCACCAGAATAGGAACTTTAGCAGCCTTTGCGTGATGAATGGCTTCGACCGTCTGGGGCATTACCCCATCATCGGCCGCTACCACCAGCACCACGATATCTGTTACCTGGGCTCCCCGAGCCCGCATCGCCGTAAAAGCTTCGTGTCCTGGGGTGTCAATAAACGTGATGGTGCGACCCTGGCGTTGGACCGTGTAGGCACCGATATGCTGGGTGATGCCCCCGACTTCCCCCTGAGCTACTCGACTGGATCGGATGGCGTCCAAGAGAGAAGTCTTCCCGTGGTCTACATGACCCATGAAAGTGACCACGGGCGGCCGGGGGCGCACGTCTTGCGAAGGCGCCGCGGGAGGTTGGATCGTGGGCTTGGTCTCCTTGGGGATAGGTGAGGGGTGCCGCTCTCGTTTTTCGGTTACGATCGTATATCCGAGCTTGGCACAAACTTTCCGGATCGCTTCCTCGTCCAACACCTGGGTCAGGGTCGCAAAAATGTTGAGCTCCATGAGGTGGTGGATGAGCTGGAAGGGTTTCAAACCCAGCTGGGCCGCAAATTCCTTGACCGGCAGGGGGCCTTTGAGCACGAACGTTTTGGCCGGGGATGCTTCCCGTTGGGGTTGCGGGAATAGGGGTTCGTTTCCCGAGGAGGGTTTTTCCTCCGGGCGCGCAGCAGAAACTGAGGCATTTTCCTTTTTTCCCTTCCCGGTCACGGGGCTAGAAAGCGGCTGAGTTTTCACCGATTCACCAAGGGTACCCATAACCGATTTACCCAAAGGCCTCTGGTTTCCTTTCACTGCGAAAGGTTACGAGTTTGAAAGCTCCGCTTTTCGGACCACGGCCCCTCGAATTTTCTGGATCAACGCGGGATCCAAGGAGGGGACTGCCGCCGCCAGGTCCTCTTCGTCGGCTTCGGCAATGGCCTCAGGGCTGACAAAACCCGCTCTTACCAAAACTTCTGCGATCCCTGGCTCGATGTTGAGGGCTTGAGCCAGCTCCTCAGCAGCTCGGGCCAATTGCGCTGCAAAACTTTCTTCCGCGGTTTGCTGCCGGACAATATCGATCTGCCACCCGACGATTTTGGTGGCAAGCCAGGCATTTTTCCCTTTCCTCCCGAGCGCCAGGGAATAATTTTCCTCGTCCACCGTCACCCGTAACCGGCGCTCTTCGGGAAAGAGCTCGATTTTTTTAAGCCGAGCAGGCTTCAGAGCCTCGATGGCTAGTTCCTCTATGTTGGGCGACCAGCGGAAGATATCAATCTTTTCGTTGTTCAATTCCCGGACAATATTCTTGACTCGTGCCCCCCGGACCCCGACGCAGGCTCCGACCGGATCGACCTTGGGCTTGGAGGACCAGACCGCAATTTTCGTCCGGTAACCCGGTTCTCGCGCTAGGGCCTTGATTTCCACTGTTTTGTCGGCCACCTCGCTGACCTCTAGTTCGAGCAGTCGTCGAACGAAATCCGGATGGCTGCGTGAAAGGATGATTTGAGGGCCATGAGGTCCTTCTTCCACCGCCAAAACGTAGGCACGGATCCGTTCCCCTGGACTGTACTCTTCCGTGGGCACGCGCTCCCGAGCCGGCATGATGGCTTCAAATTTTCCTAGATCAATCACTACGTCAGAACGTTCAAACCGCCGTACGGTTCCGGTAACCACATCCCCTACCCGGTCCTTGTACTCCGCAAGGATCATCTTGCGCTCGATACCCTTAATGGCCTGATTGATCGTCTGTTTAAATACTTGGGCCGCAATCCTGCCAAAATCCTTGGGCGTTACCTCGACGTCAAGAATCTCCCCCACCTGAGCGTCGGGCTTGATCTCTCGGGCTTTCGGAAGGGAGATCTGGTCATGGGGATTGATCACCCTTTCCACCACTTCCAGTCGCGCTCGGGCGCTGATTCGGCCGGTTTTGGGATGAATTTCGACCCTAAGATCCCGTGCCGGACCGAAGCTTTTTCGAGCGGCGGCCAGAAGGGCTGCCTGCATCGCCTCGATCAAGGCTTCCCGCTTGATCCCTTTTTCCTTTTCCATGTATTCCATTACGGCGACGATTTCCTGATTCATGGCAGCGCCTACCTTTTCCCTGTTTCAAAGAAAAAAGTGGAAACCCCAGGGAGTTTCCACCTTTTCGTCCAGAGGCGGGGCTTTGTTAACTATACGTTTGTCATGGGAATGGGTCAACTTGTAACCCCCTGGAACTGGAACGCCTGCCCGGACTTCCAGCCAGCTGGCTTCTCAGCGGGATCCGGCTGCCCGGTAGCCCTTTTGGCCGGTCAAGGGCTCTATCCCTTCCTTTGGGTGGAAGGAGCCCGCAAGGCAGGAGTTTCTCGTATTTATGCGGTGGGATTTGTAGGAGAGACGGACCCCAATCTTCAACAGTGCGTGGACCGCTGGGCTTGGATCCGGGTGGGCCAGTTAGGACGGCTGATCCGCCAGCTGACCCACTGGGGCGTTTCCTACGCTCTCATGGCGGGGGCGATCCGACCTCGGAATCTTTTTGATCTTCGTCCGGACCTTCGAACCCTTTGGCTTTTGTCGCAGATCAAGGAACGAAATGCGGCCACCCTTTTTGGAGCCGTTGCAAGGGAGTTAGAGAAAGCCGGCATCGTCCTTTTACCTGCTACGACGTTTTTGGAAGAATTTTTGGCGCGAGAAGGCGTAATGGCCGGACCGGCCCCCTCCCGCCGATTTCTCCGTGACGCGGAACTCGGTTTCCGGCTGGCAAAAGAGGTGGCGCGGCTGGATATTGGTCAGTCGATTGTGGTGGAAGATGGTGTTGTTTTGGCCGTGGAAGCGTGGGAAGGAACCGATGAAACCCTTCGGCGGGGAGGGGCCTTGGGGAAAAAGCGCCCGATCCTGGTAAAAGTATCCAAGCCCAACCAGGATGTTCGATTTGATGTTCCGGTCCTTGGGGAAAAGACGATCCAGATTGCAGTCCAGAGTGGGATTAAAGGAATTGTCTGCGAAGCTGGATCGACTTTACTTCTTCGTTCACTCAAAGTCTATGAACTTGCCGAAAAGTACCGGATTACGCTTTATGGGATGAGGGACAAGAGGTCGTAAGGAGCAAGGGAAACCATCTTGGCCAACGGTTTTGCCATGGAACCCGTGCGGGTTGGGGTTGTAGGGGTGGGTCATATTGGCCGGCATCACGCCCGGATCTATGCTTCCGAACCTGTGGCCGAGCTGGTTGGCGTGTATGACATCGACCCAGAGCGTAGCCGGGAGGTAAGCCAAGGTTTGGGTGCTCGTTCGTTCGATTCGCTCGAGGAGCTGGCGGCCGAAACGGAAGCGGTTAGTGTGGCCACCCCAACAGCAGCCCATTTCCCCGTAGCGCTCTTTCTCTTAGAACAGGGACGGCATGTTTTGGTGGAAAAACCCATTTCTGAGAGTCTTTCCCACGCCCGGAAGCTCCTAGAAACCGCACAACGCAAGGGGTGCGTGCTCCAGGTGGGCCATGTCGAGCGTTTCAATCCCATCTTTGGAGTATTGAACGAGCTTCTCCGGGAACCCCGGTTCATCGAGGCTCACCGGCTTTCTCCCTATCCGGGGCGAAACACGGAGATCGGGGTTGTCTTGGACCTGATGATCCATGATCTGGACATCATTTTGCAACTGGTCCCTCATCCTGTAGCCCGTATGGAGGCGGTCGGCGTCCCCATTCTCAGCCCGACAGAGGATATCGCCAATGTGCGCTTGCGCTTTGCCAATGGGTGCATTGCCAATCTCACAACCAGTCGGGTAAGCCGGGAACGGATGCGGAAGATCCGTGTTTTCCAAAAGGATGCCTATCTTTCCTTAAACTATGAGGAGCAATCGGGGGACCTTTACCGGAAGGAACAAAACCGGATCGTTCGGGAGCCCATTCCTGTATCCAAAGAAGAGCCCTTGCGCTTGGAATTGCGTTCGTTTTTGCGGTGCGTCCGGCAACGGGGTTCTCCCGTAGTTGGTGCGAAGGAAGCGCTGGGGTCTCTCCGGCTGGCGATTGAAATCACCGAGGAAATCCAGCGAAGTTCCCCCGTTTCTTCCTAGAAAGGACGGAGTCGTGGGCCCCAAAGTCTTTCTCGTTGCTGGGGAGCCGAGCGGAGACACACACGCAGCTTCTCTCATGGAAGCTCTGCGCGGACTGTGCCCCACAATCACATTCCTGGGCGCCGGAGGCCCTCGCATGCGGGAAGCAGGTCAGGATCAGGTGGCCGACCTAGCAGGGTGTGCTGTGGTCGGCCTTTGGGAGGTCGTGCGCTACTATCCGGTGTTGCGCCGCATGTTTCACAAGCTTGTAAAGGAGGCGATCCGCCATAGGCCGGACCTTTTTGTTTTGGTGGATTATCCTGGTTTTAACTTGAGGTTTGCCCAGGCTTTGCGGCGTCTTATGCCGGAAGCAAGGATCGCCTACTACATTTCACCCCAGTTGTGGGCGTGGCGAGCGGGCCGAGCCCGGATCCTGGAGAGGACGGTAGATCTAGTGTTAGTGATTTTTCCCTTCGAGGCGACATGGTTCCAGAAACACTCTCCTCGCCTTCCCGTTGTCTGGGTGGGCCATCCCTTTGTGGATCGCTACCAGCACCTTCAAAAGATTGTGCGACCGGGGGGTCCCCTCAGGATTGCTCTCTTACCCGGTAGCCGGGTTGGAGAAATCGGCCGGCACCTTCCCCTGCTCCTCCAAGTGGCTACTGAACTCAGCCAGAAGCTCCAAAGAGTAGAGTTTGTGTGGGTTGCTCCGGATAAGCACCGCCAGCGGGCGGGTGAAAAAATCCTGGAACGCTGGAAAGCTTCACGATTGGTCCTCTACCGAGAAACAGGAGAGCTTTTTCGCTTCCTTGGGGCTTGTGATCTGGCCTTGGTGGCTTCTGGCAGTGCGTCTCTGGAATGTGCGCTGGCCACGGTTCCTCAGCTTGTTTTTTATCAAGTTCATCCGCTTACCTATTTTATTGGAAAGCTACTCGTGCGCGTGCCATATGTGAGCATGGTAAACCTGGTTGCAGGTGAGCGGATCGTACCAGAGTTCCTTCAGAATCAAGCCACGGCGGAGGTCCTTGTCCAGGCGACTCTCGAGCTTCTTGCCAATCCTACTCTTCAGGAACGGATGAAGCAAGGGATGCGGGAAGTGGGGCGAAAATTGGGCCCCCCCGGAGCCAGTCGCCGGGCGGCGCAGTGGTTATGGGAACTGGTGCAGAGTAGGGATCGGAGGAGCTTGGGCTTGCTCGTCTGCTCTCAGAAGGGATCCCAGAAGCCAGTTAGCCAGGAAGGGCTCGGGTCGTAAAAAAATGCCGGGCTTTGAAGGAGCCCCAAAAAAGCGGTGGGGCATTGGGTCCGGGCCTAGAGGAAAAGGGCTCTTTTGCCCAAGGCGGGCGCTAGTGGGTTGTGTAGGGTACTTGAAAGCGGAGCTGGGCGGGTTCGGCCCATTCGTCTTGGAGCACTCCCTCGTAGTAAATCCGAAAGACGTAGCCGTAAAATTGACCCTCTCCCCGCTGGGAGCGATCCGCCTCATAGATTGCCGAGAGAACTTCGACGCCCCCTTGGGTCCAGGTAGGCCGCGGATTTTCAAACCGGACGAGGAGTTTTGCTTTGGTCGGGACAATTCTCCCATCCGGCAATTGATCGTAGAAGTAAAGTTTCAGAGCGAGCCTTCCGGGATCAATGGGATGACCCTGGCGAGCAAGCCGGATGGGAAGATAGAGGGCAAAACGCTCTCGCAGGGCATTTTTTTCAAAAACGGAGCGTTGCACGGTTCCTACCAAAAACAAGGGACCCTGGGTTCGGTTCGATTGAGCAAGCCTTTGGGAAATCCGGTGCTTGGCCAGCCAGTAAGGATCTCCCGCAGAAGGCCCCAGTTCCACCAGGCGTTTCCAGTAAGGATCGGCCACGTCCTGGCGGTTCTCTGCTTCGGCGAGGCGCGCCAGGTTGACAAGGGTTGGGGGATCGTTGGGGTTAAGCTTTTCGGCTTCCAAAAGGGCTTTGCGTGCAAGCCCAAATTCTCCCTGCGCCTCAAACCGTAAAGCTTCTTCGTTGAGGGCTCGGATCCTCTGCTCTAGCTCCGGCGGCGGTTTGGGAGTAACGCTACCCGGGACTTGCGGGTGGGACGGCGCCCCAGGAGAGGAGTCGGGGATCGGTCTTGGCAAGCTGCGGGCAGCGAGGGAGACATTTTGTGGAAGTTCTTGTGAGGGTGGGGCATGGGTATCGATCAACACCCGGCTTCGGAACCAAAAAACGGAGTACAGGGCACCCAGTTGGAGACAAAACACAAGCAAACCCACTGCGATGATCAGAATGGGGAAGCTTCGGACAAGGGTGTGACGAGGCACCGGGTCCTGCGGTTCGATGGCTGTGGGGGGCGGCACGCCGGGAAATTGTGCCACAGGGCCGATCCCGTCCGCAAGGGAATCCTCCCGGAGAAAGTCTCGGGTTTGGGCATCAGACTGGGTCGGCTTGGGCTACATCTCTTCCAGGGGTTTGATTCCCAGGCACTCAAGTCCGATCTTTAGGCTTTGGGCAGCGATCCGGCACAACCCCAAGCGCGACAGACGCCGGGTTTCCGTATCGGCTTGGAGCACAGGGCAGGACTCATAAAACCGGTGAAAGGCTCGTGCTAGCTCGTAGAGATGATTGCACAAGAAATGGGGGCGGCTTTCTTCCATGGAGGCCCGCATGGTTTCTCCCAGGCCAAGAAGCGCTTTGGCCAGTTCCCATTCCTCGGGTTGCGGTAGCTCAATGGGGCTTTCCGAGACCGTGCCAGATTTGGCCAGGATCGAGCAAATCCGAACGTAGGCGTTGAGGAGATAGGGGGCGGTATTGCCGTCCAAGGCTAACAGTTTTTCCCACCGGAATATGTAATCAAGTTCCCGGTTCTGGGAAAGATCGGCATACTTAAGAGCTCCAATTCCCACTGTCTGAGCAATTTCCTTGCGTTTTTCTAGCGGTAGATCCGGGCGTTTTTCGGAAACCAGTTGCAAGGCTCGTGCCTCGGCTTCGTCGAGAAGTTCCCGCAACTTTAATGATGGTCCTTCTCGGGTCCGTAACGGCCTACGATCTTCTCCCAGAATGGTACCGAAGGTGATATGTTCCAGCTGCACAGGGAGCTTCAAAGCCCGAGCCACCGCGAAGAGCTGTCGGAAGTGAAGTTTCTGGCGAGCGTCGGTCACGTAGAGAATCCGTTGCGCTTGCCATTTTTCCACCCGGTAGAGCAGCGTGGCGATGTCGGTGGTGGAATAAAGGTACGCACCGTCGGATTTCTGGATGACAAAGGGGTGCTCTTTTAGTTCGGGGTCCTCGTCAAAAAAGACACAGAGAGCTCCTTGGCTCCGGCGGGCAAGTCCCTTTTCTACGAGAAGGGAGACCACTTCAGGAAGCATGTGCCGGTAGGCACTTTCTCCCATCTGGTAGTCAAAGACGACTCCAAGCCGTTCATACAACCGAGAAAGCTCCTGGAGAGAGTAGCGGCAAAATTCTTCCCACAATCGAACGTTTTCTGGGTCTCCCGTTTGAAGCCTGCGTAACTCTCCCTTGGCTTCCTCCCATACCGCGGGATCGGTTCGGGTCGCCTCGTAGATTTTCCGGTACAATTGCTCAAGGTGTTCCAGCGGGCGCTCTCGCAGCGCGTTCCAGTCTCCGGCCTTCTTAAAGCCAAGAATCACCATTCCGAATTGGGTTCCCCAATCGCCCAAGTGATTGTCCGTGATAACACGGTGACCCAAGAAGCGGCGAAGCCGTGCCAGGCAGTCGCCCAGGATGGTGCTCCGCAGGTGGCCCACGTGCATCTCCTTGGCGATGTTGGGACTGGAAAAATCGATTACGACCGTTTCCGGCCTTTCGACCCAACCGATCCCCAAGCGAGGATCTCCTTGGATGCGGGTAAGCCAACTTTGGCACCATGCTTTTCGCAAGCGGAAGTTAATAAACCCCCCGCCGGTAACGGTTGGTTCCTCGAAGAGCTCGGTGGATCCAATGGTGCGCGCGATGGTCTCGGCAACGGAAACCGGGGACTGCCGGAGTTCGCCAGCCAAAAGGAAGGCAGCATTGGTTTGGAAATCCCCAAAACGGGGGTGGGAGCAGGGTTTTACGAGGAGGGTTGCGTGGGATGGCAGGCTCCACCCCAGCTCTTGCAGGGCCGATTCCACGTACATCCGAACCGAGCTTCGGGGGCCGAGAAAGGTGCTCATGTGCCTGTACTCCCTCTCTGGGAAACACTCCTCCCAACCCATTGTCCCAAGCCAGCTACTAGCCAATGTCCCCAATAGGTGTATTGCTTCCAAAGGTGAGTGGCGAGAGACCGAGCCATGCCACCCCAGCTGACTGCGGGGTTGGTAAGAGCCAAAAACACAAGGGCCCAGAGCAGGTTAGCGCCAGCGATCAGGACCCAGGAAAAAAAGTACCCGTGTTCTTGGAAGTCGGGTTGGCATTCTTTCATCATGGAAAGGGTAAAGGAAAAGTGAAAGCCCCAGGTTAGCCCCATCCCTGCATACAGGAGCCACTGGTAGGCGCTGAGGGAATAGTAATAGTCAACAATTTTCCACAAAGCGACCCAAAGCAAGGTGTACAGAGGAATAATGTAGGGAGCCAGAGCAATGAGAACACCGGTTCGATTGGTTGTGATGGCCCCTCCGTGGCTGGAAACTCGAAAGGAATAGACTTGGGCTCCATGAAGGTAGGCCAAAAGGGCATGGGTAAGCTCGTGACCTAAGACATAGAGCCAAAAGGGGCGCGGGAGAAGAAAGTAGATAGCTAACCAGATGAGGAACCCGCTTGCAAAGGAAAGGGAAGCGAGGTTTTTCCATTGCCCGTGTCCAAGGGTTTGGCCGGTCAATTCTCCCAGTGTGGCCAGCTCGGAGGCTAGGGCTGGAAGGAGCGTCGTTGCCAAGAGATTCTTGAGCCACCGCATGCGCTTGACCGGGAATGCAGATCCGAGTAGGATGCCCATGTGCCTAACACTCGTTCGAGTGCAAAACAAGCTCGGAAAAGCCGAAAACGATACGCACGCAACCGGGCTGCTAAAGATGAGCTGCGTAAGGTTGTGCGGGTGCTAAAGGAGGCCATTGGAGCCAAGGATCAGGAAAAGGCTCGGGCGGTGTGGCCAGAGTTTGTTTCCGTAGTGGATCGCTTGGTCAAGCGGGGTCATCTTCATCGCAATGCGGCGGCTCGGCGGAAGAGCCGCATGGCGAGAGTTCTGCAAGGGCTTGGGGCGGTCTTGTGAATCTTTCCTGGACAAAGACAAAGCATCGAGTCCGGAAACTGTGCCAAAAAGGAGGCAACCTTCCCAGGTGAGGATCCTCATTAAGAGTTCGCGGCAGGTGAATGCCATGCGCCGCAGTTGCCGGCTGGTGGCTTGGATCCTCCAGAAACTTGCGGAACGAGTGGAGCCAGGACTTTCCACTCGGGAAATCGACCGGTATGCGGCGGAGCTCATTCGGAGGGTGGGCGCGCAGAGCGCCTTTTTGGGCTATCGGGGTTTCCCGGGACATATTTGCATTTCCGTCAACGAGGAGGTGGTGCATGGGATTGGAGGGGATCGGAGGATCCAATACGGGGATCTCGTTAAGCTGGACGTCGGTATTGTGAAAGAGGGCTGGGTGGGTGACACGGCAACCACGGTTGTGGTGGGGGTGACGGATCCTGAAAGCGCGCGTCTTGTGGAAGTAACGCGGGAAGCATTGGCTGCCGGTATTGAGCAAGCATGGCCAGGGAAACAGGTGGGAGATATCTCCAGCGCCATTGAAAAGGTGGTCACTCAACACGGCTTTTCGGTCGTTCGCGAGTTTGTAGGGCATGGGGTGGGGCGCCATCTTCACGAAGAGCCCCAGATTCCTAACTTTGGCAAGCCGGGAACCGGTCCTCGGCTGCGGCCGGGAATGACCCTGGCGATCGAGCCGATGGTTAATGCGGGGCTTCCCGGGGTGGAAGTGTTAAGGGATGGTTGGACCGTGGTGACTCTGGATCGAAGGCGGTCGGCTCATTTTGAACATACCGTGCTGGTGACGGAAGAGGGGCCAGAGATTTTGACCGTGCTCGCAGAGCCGGATCTTGTTGGGAAGCAGGGTGCTGGGAACTAGCTCGGAACGGTGGCGGGATTCCCAGGGGAAAAGGTCACTTGTCATGGGGAAAAAGTTGGTTTATTGAATAGGTTTACTCGAAGGAAGGGAACGACAAAAGCCGTGAAAGTACGAGCGTCCGTTCGGAGGCGTACGTTGGACTGTCAGGTGGTGCGCCGTAAGGGGAGGATTTACATTATTAACAAGAAAAATCCTAGGCTCAAACAAAGGCAGGGGTAAGGAGAGTCTATGCCTCGTATTTTGGGTGTTGAGATCCCTGGGGACAAAAAGGTGGAAATCTCCTTGCGTTATCTTTATGGAATCGGGCCAACTCGGGCCAAGATCCTTTGTGAACAGGCGGAGATTGACCCCAATCTTCGAGCGAAGGATTTGACCGATAGCCAACTCACGCGCATAGTGCGGGCCATCCAGGAAAACGGTTGGGTGATCGAGGGGGATCTGCGCCGGGAAGTGCAGCAGAATATTAAACGGCTCCAGGCGATTAAATGTTATCGGGGCATTCGTCATATTCGTGGATTGCCGGTTCGTGGTCAGAGAACGTCGACCAATGCGCGGACACGAAAAGGACCACGCAAGACGGTCGGCGTGGTCCGCAGCAAGGACGCCAAGCGGGCGAAGGTTTAGTGGGTTGACCGGGGGGGCAGGTGTTGCATTGGGCCCGGTCGGGCGCGGTGGTAGGGAGGATTCCTGGCGAGGTTTCGGATCGTTGGATCGTTTATGACGGCAAAAGAAGACAAAGTTCCAGCTACTGCTGTACGCGAGGGTGAGGTAGGGGAACCCGGGGTGCCCGTTCCGGAGGCGAAAAAGCCGGCGAAAAAACGCTCGGTGAAGGGGGCACCCGAAGGAGAAGGTGGGGACGTAGCCGCACAGGAAAAACCCAAACCGGCGCGGGTCAAGGGTTCCAAAAACATTCATTCGGGGATCGTGCACATTTTAGCGACTTTTAATAACACTCTGGTGACCATCACGGACCTGAATGGGAATGTGATTGGTTGGTCGAGCGCGGGTCGTGTTGGATATCGAGGTTCCAAGAAATCAACGGCGTATGTGGCTCAGCTGGTTGCTCAGGATGCTTGCCGGCAGGCTATGGCTCATGGGCTAAAGGAAGTGGTGGTCAAGGTTAAAGGGCCTGGGACGGGAAGGGAATCAGCGATTCGGGCGGTTCAGGCCGCAGGTCTGGAGGTGACGTCGATTTTGGATGTAACGCCGATCCCGCATAATGGATGCCGGCCGAAGAAGCCCCGGCGTGTGTAGCGTAAGATGGCGCATTGGTTTGCCTGAGGAAGGAGGAATGGGCGTGTATGGGAAGATATACGGGTCCACGCAGTAAAAAGTCTCGAAGATTGGGTGTCGCGGTTTTTGGGCCGGACAAAGCGTTTGAGCGTCGGAGTTACCCGCCGGGTGTGCACGGGGAGCGAGGTCGGCGCAAGCAAACCGATTACGGGTTGGCGCTGGCGGAGAAGCAGAAGCTTCGGCTGACCTATTTGGTGGGGGAACGGCAGTTTCGAAGGTACTTTGAGATGGCTCGGAAGCGCCGGGGGGTCACCGGAGAAGCTCTTTTGGGGCTTTTGGAAACTCGATTGGATAACGTGGTGTATCGTTTAGGATTAGCGATCACTCGTTTTATGGCTCGCCAGATGGTTGTTCATGGGCACATCGCGGTGAACGGGCGAAAAGTTACGATCCCGAGCCACCCCTTGCGGCCAGGGGATGTGGTCGAGGTGCGAAATCGGCCACAGTCGCGTAAGCTGGCTTTGCGCAATTTGGAATTGACGCAAATTGCTCGGGTCCCGGAGTGGCTCTCCCTGGATCGGGAGGCGCTTCGTGGCGAAGTTCGGCGAATCCCGTCTCGGGAGGAGATTCAATCCGTGGCCAACGAGCAGCTTGTGGTTGAGCTCTATTCCAAGTAGGGGAATAGGGTTGCGCAACGACAAGGTTTTATCAATGTAGTAACGCAAGCGTGGACTATTTTTTGGCAGGATAGGAAAAAGAACTATGGCGGTCCGACTAGGTCGTTTTGAGATGCCCAACCGCCTGACCAAGGACGAGGCGGTTTCGAATCGTACGTATGGTCGTTTCATTGCCGAGCCCTTCGAGGCAGGTTACGGGCATACGATTGGTAACTCGCTGCGAAGGGTGCTCCTTTCTTCCCTTGAGGGAGCGGCTATTAGCTCGATAAAGATTGAGGGGGCCCTTCATGAGTTTGCGAGTTTGGAAGGGGTGGTGGAGGATGTCACCGACATCATCCTAAATGTAAAACGTGTGTTGTTTAAGCTGCCCAGCCGGGAACCCCGTACCTTTACCTTAGACGTAGTCAAGGAAGGGGTGGTGGTGGCAGGGGATATCCAGGTGGATCCCGGGGTGGAGATCGTCAACCCTGAGCAGCCGATTTGCACGCTGACGAAGAAACAACGCTTTAGGGCCGAGCTAGAAGTTCGGCTGGGTCGGGGGTTTGTGCCGGCGGAGTACAATAAGAAACCCGACCAGTCCATCGGAGTCATTCCCATTGACTGCCTGTTTTCACCAGTCCGGCGGGTGAAGTATGAGGTGGAGAACACTCGGGTGGGCCAACGGACCGATTATGATCGTCTCATTTTGGAAATTTGGACCGACGGGAGAATTACGCCGGACGATGCTCTGGCGCAAGCGGGGGCAATTCTCCAGCACCATCTGAGCGTCTTTGTCAATTATGCGCGGGAACCGATCGAATTTGAAAAGCCGCAGCCACCGATGAAGGAGGAAGACAATCGCCTGCGGAAGCTCTTAAATATGAGTGTGAACGAAATTGAGCTTTCGGTTCGTGCGGCTAACTGCCTCAACAATGCGAACATTACGACTGTGGGTCAATTAGCGATGAAGACCGAGGCAGAAATGCTCAAGTATCGCAATTTCGGCAAAAAGTCTCTCAATGAAATCAAGGAAAAGCTGGCGCAACTGGGCCTTTCTTTGGGCATGAAGTTTGATCCCAGCCTGTTGGAGCCTGCGCCTGCTGCCTCCCAGGCGGCTCCAAAATCGTGAAAAGGGGCAAAATCTATTCCAATGCGGCATCGAAAAAAAACGGTCAAACTGGGGAGGAAAGCGGAGAGCCGAAAGGCTCTTCTGGCAAGCTTGGCTGTGGAACTAGTCCAGCATGGTCGGATCATAACCACACTGGCCAAAGCCAAAGCTCTGCGCCCGTTTGCCGAGAAATTAGTCACACTGGCCAAAAAGGGGACCTTGCATCACCGGCGGCTTGCCGTTGCTCGAATCCGGGATAAGCAAGCGGTGCGAAAACTTTTTGGGGAAATTGCCCCGCGATTGAGCGACCGGCCAGGGGGGTATACCCGGATTACGAAGCTTTGGGCTCGAAGATCGGATGCCGCTCGGCTAGCGCTCATTGAGTGGGTGGGGACGGCTCCTAGCTCCTCCGAAGCAGGGGGCACAAAAGAAAGCCCTGCCGGTGTAGGTGGGTAGTTGGTAAAGAAGGTTTTCCTCTGCCGCGGCAAGGGTTGGTTTGTCCCCAGAAGGCTCGTTTTCTTGCTAAAAGGATTGGGGAGGAGTTTCCAAGGGCGATGGGGAGGAACTGATTTCCGATACCTGGCTAAGGAGTGGCTGGGCCAGGGGACTTTTGCGAAGTGGTACCATGGAAAGGTCGGGGTTTTCCTGCTTTTGGATCAGAGCTTGCTCCTCGCGGGCGAGTTGCCGGAAGTAGAGTTGTGCCTGAAAGGGTTTTTCTCCCGGTGGGGGATGGAGCCTCTGGTAGGAGCCGTCCGGTCGTAGTTCTCTCGCTTTGCCACAGTCCTTAAGATAGGACGCTAGAATTTCCTCCTCGATGCGAGTCTTTAACTCCGGCTCTTCGATAGGAAACACGACTTCAACCCTTCGGTAGAGATTGCGGGGCATCCAATCGGCGCTTCCTGCATAGACCAAAGGGTTACCTCCGTGAAGGAAATAGAAAATCCGGCTGTGTTCGAGAAAACGGCCCACGATACTCACAACACGGATGTTTTCGCTCACATGAGGAATGCCCGGCCGCAGGCAGCAAATTCCCCGTACAATCAAGTCGATTTTTACTCCTGCACAGGATGCTTCGTACAACTGCACAATAAGGGTTTCATCGCAGAGACTATTCATTTTGGCGATGATTCGTGCGGGTTTACCTTGGCGGGCCCATTCGGCTTCTTGCGCAATGAGTTCTCGAAAGCGGGTTGCCATATTAAAGGGTGCGACGAGGAGTTTTTCGATGCCGTGGAATCGCGTAAGTCCTGTAAGGGTATTAAAAAGGCGGGCAACCTCAGAGGTTAGGTCTTCACGGGTCGTAAGCAAGCTTATGTCTTCGTAGATACGGGCCGTGCTCGGATGATAATTTCCTGTCCCTAGGTGGACGTACAGCCGGATCCGATCAGGATCCTTCCGGATAATTTGCAGCATCTTGCAGTGGGTTTTAAGACCCAAAAGACCATAGACCACGTGGATCCCAGCTTCTTCCATGCGGCGCGCCCATTGGATATTGTTGGCCTCATCGAAGCGCGCTTTGATTTCCACCAACGCAGTTACCTGTTTTCCGAGTTCCGCTGCCCGAATGAGAGCTTGTACCAGGGGAGAATCCCCACTGGTTCGATACAGCGTCATCTTAATGCCGAGGACCAGTGGGTCTTCGGCCGCTTTCCATAAAAAGTCCACGATCACTCGGAAACTCTCGTATGGGTGGTGGAGGAGAAGATCTTTTTTCCGCAAAAGTTCAAAAAGATCGGTTGCGGAGGCGACGGCTTTGGGTACGACAGGGTTCCATGGGCGATCTCGCAAGTGGCTAAAGGCTTCGTGGTGGACGAGAGGTTCCAGGTGGAGAAAGTTAAGCGGCCCTTTGAGTCGATATACATCGACCGGGGCGAGCCGCAGGGCTTCTAGAAGGATGTTTTCAATGCTGACTGGGCAATCAGCTTGGATTTCTAAACGGACTGCATTGCCACGGTTCCGTTTTCGCAGCTCTTCTTCCACTGTTCGTAAGAGGTTTTCGGCTTCTTCATCATCAATGTAGAGGTCACTATTACGCGTGATGCGGAACCCGTCCACCCGAGTAACTTCATCGCCCGGAAAAAGGCTTCCCAGAAAGTGAGCAATCAAGTCCTGGAGAAAGATAAAGCGGTAGGGCTCCGACTCCGATCGCAGGATGGCGACGAGTCTGGGAAGCATACGTGGCATCTGCACAATCGCGTAGGAAGCGCGGTGAGGAATGGAGGGTCTTCGCAGGGATACGATGAGGTTCGTACTTTTGTTCAAAAGCTGGGGAAAGGGATGACTCGGATCGATGGCCAAGGGAGTGAGTACAGGAAAAACCTCTTCTTCAAAGTAGCGACCTGCCCAGAGTTTTTCTTCTTTTGACAGCTCGTCTACCCGGCTGATGCAGATTCCTTCCTTTTTGAGTTGCGGCTCGATCTCTTCCAGCCAGATTCGATGAGCTTCGTCGACAAGCTTGCGGACTTTCTCGTGAATGCGTTCAAACACCTGACTCGGCGTAAGTCCATCCAGCGACTCATCCTCGTTTCCATTTTCAATTTGCTGTTTGATGCCGGCTACCCGGATCTCAAAAAACTCATCAAGGTTCGTGCCAAAAATGCAAAGAAAGCGTAGGCGCTCTAAAAGTGGCTGGGTTGGATCGGCTGCTTCCTCGAGGACCCGGGCATTAAACTCAAGCCAGGAAAGTTCCCGGTTAATGTAATAAGCGGGGTTGGCAAAGGATTGACTGACCATATTTTCCTTAAATCGTACTGTAATCCTTGGTTCCCGGTTTTCCAAGGAGACTCTTTTCGGTGGGTCACCATTGCCACCGGATTCCCCCGAATAGCCCCCAGCCGTCTCCCGGTTGGAAAAGTGGCGCGTCGAGTCCGGCGGCGTTCACGGTCGGAAGGACGCTCGAGACATAGTGTTCGTTGGTCAGGTTTTTGCCTTCGAAGAAAAAGGAAAATCCTCGCTGGGTAGCGTAACCGAGTGTCAATCCGAGGGTTGCGTAGGGCGGGGCAAAGAGGGTATTGGCGAGGTCAACGGGATAGTGTCCAAAGACAGCCTGAAGGTTGGGACCGATAAAAAATCCTCTCTGCGTTTCGTAAAGAAGCTCCGCCCGGTAGTACCAGGACGGAAAGACCGGTAAATGGTTTTTCCCATAGAGAGGATCATGGGCAAACCGGAAGTCAGACCAGTTAAGGAGCTGGCGAAGGTGGAAGCCACTCACCAGGGCGAAGGGTTGGTGGTTTTGCCGGCGGGAATCACCCCATAAAAGAAGGTCAAGGAGAGACTCTACGCCCCGGTGAATGGTAGGGCTCACGTTAAGTGGGAGAGGAAAGCCCGGATGCTCGGGCAAAAACGATTGAAGGAGCTCGTCTTCGACCCAGCTCTGGTACAAAGCGAAATCCCAGTAAGCCCATTTTATTTGACCCCGCGTGCCCACCTCCACGGTGGTAGCCCGCTGGGCAGAGAGGGGAAAAAGGGCGGATTGGGGCGGCAAAAGCTCTGAAGCGGGGACAAGGTCGAAGAGAGTTGGGGGTTGAAAACTCCGGGAAAAGTTAACAAACAAGGACTTTTCCGAAGAAAAAGTGTAAAGAAGGCCAATCTTGGGATTGACCCCGTAATAGTCCTTGGCGGTCGAGGAAGTCGTTTTCCCGAGGAAATCGGTTGCTTCGTTCGAGCGGTAGGCCCAATCCAATTGGATCCCGCTTACCAAGGCAAGCTCGGGGAAAATCCAGAACCGGTCCTGACCGTAAAGGGCCAAGTTAGTGGCGACTGCCTGTGAGTGGGAGGCCAGTTGTGTGGGAAAGGGCCCGGCCATGTTGTAATCCGTTTCCCCATAGTAGAGGCCTTGGGGGAGGAGTCCCACTAACCACTCATGGGAATGGCCGGCAAAGTCGGAGCGGTTACGGTAGTTGACGAGCATTCCCAAGTCATTGTCGGAGCCGTGGAGAAAGATTCCTTCCAGGGGATGCCAGAGCCATTTGTGACCCCACCATAGCCCGGTTTCTAGGGTTTGGTCTGGGGAAAGAGCGACGGTCGTCCGGTTGGCCAGGCGGTAGTAGTCGTAGTAGATCCGAAAACTTCCTTCCGCATACTCTGGATTGGCTGCGGAGGGATCTTGCTCGATTTGGGCCAGCGTGAGGGGGCCGGGAAGCTGAACGCGCGCGTTTACGTAGGTGAAGTACCAACGACTCTGAAGGGTTGGATCCGGCTGGCAACCTAGGACTTCCTGGATGCGAAAAAGCTGTTCGGCCGAGTGAGCTTGGAAACCTTCTCGATAGTGTTCGCTTAGGTAAAGATATTGGTCGACGGGTCCGTCGCGCAGGCCGAAGGCCGTTTGTCCTAGGATGTAACCAAAACTCCCTCCCTCGAGTCTTGCCATCGCACCAGGAAAAGAAGTGCCGTTTTGGGAGACCAGATTGATGGCTCCTCCGAGGTAGGCCGAACCGTATTCGAGCGCGTTGGCGCCTCGCCAGATTTGGATGTATTGAGCGTAACCCGGGTCAAGAACGGAAGGATCGTGGACCGCGCCGTCGGCCCGGTTGATGGGGAGCCCGTCCACGAGAATGGCCAGGCCCTCGACGATGTGGGGTTCCGGTCTGGCGAGGCCGGATCCGCGAATGGACCAAAGGCCGTAACCTGCCCCGCCTTGTTGGGGAAAGGCTGCAACTCCCGGTTGGAAGTCAAGCACATCCAGAATGCTTGAAAGTTTTCCGGTTTGGAATTCCTCGGGGGTGATGAAATTGGTTCCTCCGGGCACTTGCTCCAGTTCCTTTTTGGCTTGTTTGGCGGCAGATGGCGCGGTGGCGGATGGGGTTGTGGGCGCGGTAACCACGACTTCTGGGAGAGAGGTTTGAGCTGGGGAGGGTCGGGGGGCAAGAGGAAGGAGAAGCAAGCTTACGAGGGTAAGAAGGGGTGTGGGAGGGTAAGAAACCTCATTCACGGGAAGAGAGTTTCGACTACTGATAATGAGTGGTCAATATCTATAATCGGGCAGCATTTCTCTTGGATGCATTCCAAAAGAGAGGAGAGAAACGGAAATGAGGTAAGAATCCCCTAGACGGAAGCCGTTGACACCCGAGCAAAAATTTCTCTTGCTTCTCGGCTGTCTGATCCTCTCGGATGCACTAGCTCTCCGCGTCGCGCAGAGCTAGCGAAAGGATCGCTCTGCGCGTTTTTAGGTCGGCGAAACACAATCCCGGCACTTTCCATAGAGGATGATCTCATGGCTCTCTACGCGAAAACTTGGGGGGGCCAAAAGCGCAATGTCTTCCGGAATACACCGGGGAATTTCAAAAATGCGGCCACAACCACGGCAGAGAAAGTGATGATGATGTCCTTTGCCCGTGATCTCGTACCGGGGAGCTTCCCCTGGGATGCCCACTACGCAAACCAACCCCTGCGCAAGAAACGAACGCAAGCATCGGTAAACGGTGGCTAGACCCAAACCGGGGACTTCACGAGCGGCTTCTTGCAGGATCTCTCCGGGAGTGAGCGGCCCATCGGCACTGACCAGTACCTGTGCAATTGCCCGGCGCTGTCGCGTTTGTCGTTCCATGAAAAAACCTTCCTCTTTGAAAACGAAAACCTTTGTGCAGACAAGAGCAAATCATATTGGCAGAGGCTTAAAGACTCTTCCGGGAGAGGCGGCCGACGGTAAGACCAAAGAGTATCTATCTAGGGATCTAGAACTCTCACTGGTATGGGTTGGGGTGACGTTGAACATCTCCACCAACGGACGAAAGGGTTTGTTACAAGACAGCATGGCGGTGGTGAGAAAAGAGGCGGGCTGACCCATTCCGGTGCCCGTTCACGCGTGATCGGCAGAAAGCTTGGGAACCCGCTCGATGCCCCCGTTTCGCTAGGGCGATCCAAAGGCGGATCGGCATTAAGAGCCGGTCTGGTTGAGGGAGGTGCAAAGAGGGCTGGAGCAGTTGGATAAAAATGCTAGCAAAGCTGCTTTATCCTCCCCCAAAATCACGAGTTTGGTGGGTATAGGCGAAGCAGCGTATCTTCTCGGGGCGTCGATCAGGACGCTTCGACTCGGGGAGGCGGAGGGCCCTTTGCTGCCCAGACGTACCGCTGGTGGCCATCGTCGGTAGGCTCTGGCGAAACTCGTGCCGGAGCGCTTTTGGGCCGCACACGAGCCAACTTGCAGGACGTTGCCTACGCCTCCGTTTCCAGCTCTGACCAGAACGAGGATCGGGAGCGTTAGAATCGGGCTCTGGAATGGCCTTGCATCCGCTAGGATTGGGCATTTACTGCCGACCCTGGATCGGGGCCAGGTACTACAGCAAGAAAGGGCTGAAAACCGTTCCTCGACACGGTCCTCGAGGGTGAAACCGGCAGATGGGTGATCGCGCACAAAAGCCGACTGCTTCCCTTGGGAGGGGAGCTGGTGTTCGCGCTCTGGAAGGGGAGGGGGTTAAAGTGGTGATCCTCAATCAAGGCAAGGATAGGACCTTCGAGCAAGACCTGGTCAAGGATGTCCTGGAAATCACGAGCCTCTTCTCGGGCTCGACGCTCTCGTGGCTGTCCACTTTGGTCAGAACCAGAAGCTACTGGACGGAGCGAAGCGGGCGGATTCGAAGACGCTTGTGGGGTTGCTTGTAACACTCCAGCAAGGGGTAGGCACTCGACAAAGAACCGTTGTTTTTGACGGAGGAAGGAAAAAGCCCGTGGAAGTTGAAGGCGCTTCAAGGAGAAGGAGCTTCCATATGTCACCCAAGCTAAGAGAACCCAAGCTCCAAGAGTGATTGTCGGGGTCTTCCCAAAAGATCGGCCGCTTTGGCCTACCGACCGGAGTACAGTGATGGAGGTGGAAGGCAATGGGGTTCGAGATGTGATTGCCCGAAAAAATCGCCTAACCCTTGAGCGATCGGGGCCCGCCGGGAGGACCGGCTGGCTTCTGCCAAGGAGGTATTGGCCCAGATCACCCAAAACGATCACGCAAAGAGCCGATCTGGTCAAACTGGGGAACCCGGTCGGTTGGGGCTCTCTTTTGCGTCTAAACCCAAAAATATTTTGGAGTACGGGGTCGAACCTCAAGGGCCGTTTCTGGTGGAAACGTAAAGAGAGGAGCGGGATCCCAGAAAAGGAAGCGATCGATAAGTGGTATCTCCTGGTCCCCCATGTCTCCCTGCCGGAAGCTTTCCCCGGGAAGGCCCTCACTCATTATGAGCGACTCGCCGAGGTTTGAACCGGCCTTTCTCCAGCCCAAAAGCTCCCTGGAAGTCTCTCCCGTCTATCCCTGGCGGGCAGCGACCCGAGTCCCCAATTCCATCTGGATCTTTTTCCTGGCCTACGGGTTCACCGCGCCCCTCCGAGCCCAAGAAATCTCGAAAGGCTTCGCATAAGGAAGTCCCCAAGCCCTTCGTCGCCTTTACAGCCTCCGGCGTAGCGCGGCTTTTGTCCGATGGCAAATTTCAGCGCCAAATGCTTTGCGAAATACCCAAAGAAAGGAAACGAGCTACTCCAAAAAACTGGGCCTGCTTTCTTTTTTTTCTTACGGGCGCAACTGGATCATCTAGGCAGGAGGAAAGCATTAACTCGTTCGGCTCGAAGAATGTACCTTCAAATAGTGTCGAGGTTAAGCTACAAGGCGCATGCGCAGGCTTCACGCGCGCGTCGCCACGATCCCCTGCGATGCTATCGACAGAGCCACCACGATATTGACCCGCATAGATTGGGGAATCGGAACCGAAAACCCCAATGTCGAAGAGGTGGCTCGTAACTGGCATCTTCGCCGGCCGATCCTGGATGGCGCATTCTTGGAGTTGTGCTGCGAGCTTTTCTGCAAGGTAGGGGCTTTACAGGAGGATGGTCGCCGTGGTTGAGCGTTTCTAACCCTCAAGCAAGACATCCTCTTAATGCGGCGCGATGAAAACCGTGCTGGAGTTGTGGCAGCGGATGTCTCGATGCGACGTCTCTAGGCGGGAGATGGGGGAAGAGTCAACGCCGCGATCCATCGGGAATGCTTGGCCGCAAGCTCTTGGGTGTCAACGCCGTGAAGAGGAACGCTCTGGCACGGGGCGGGAACCCCAGGTGAATCGAGCCTCTGTGAAGGAGAAACCGAACCCATGATGGGCGCACAGCCTTATCCAGCTATGCGGCTGTTTGCGTGGGTTTCCAAGAGCTGGTGGGAAAGAGGTGGCCCTTCCAATACCCTCCAACAGCCCGTCCGCACCCAAGTCGCCTCTCCTCCCTAGCGTGCTAGCTTGGTCCAGCGGGTCAAACTCTCCTGCTTATTTTGGCCATGACAAGGAACGGTAGTTGCTATTCCGCACAAAAGGACAAGGGGTAGCGAGCAAGAAGCATTTGCGTGAGTTTTGGTTGGAACCGCGGGAATAAAAGAGTAGCCTTTGCTTTCCAGGATCTTATTGTAAGGAATCTTTGCCATGGGTTTTCCTCTTTCTTCGGAGAAAAAAACGGGAGCTCGAGCCAGTCCTTTGAGTTCTGCGGACCCGGGGATGTGGAGGAAAAGAAGGATTGAGGACTTGGTCGAACGGGTCAACAACCACCCGCACCAGTTACGCCGATCGCTTTCGGGATGGGACCTCACTCTTTTGGGTATTGGAGCGATCGTTGGGGCTGGAATTTTTGTTATCACAGGGATTGCAGCAGCAACCAAGGCGGGTCCAGCGCTGTCTGTTTCCTTTGTGGTGTCCGGGCTTGCGTGCCTTTTTACCGCGTTGGTGTACGCGGAATTTGCTTCCAGCGTTCCGGTGTCTGGGAGCGCCTACACGTATGCCTATGTAAGCTTGGGAGAATTTGCTGCGTGGACGATCGGATGGAATTTGATCCTGGAGTACGCGGTATCGGCTGGGGCGGTAGCTATCGGGTGGAGTGGATACTTTCAAAGAGTTTTCCAAGATTTTGGTCTTGTTTTCCCTCCCCAATGGACCCGAGCGCCCATGGAGGGAGGCTGGATCAACCTTCCCGCCGCTGGGATCATCCTGGCTATCAGTCTGGTTCTGGCCGCAGGTGTACGAGAAAGCGCTCGCTTCAATAATCTGGTCGTTGCTCTGAAGCTCGCAGTTATCCTCCTTTTCTTATTTGTTGGTTTGCGACACGTCAATCCGGCCCACTGGCACCCGTTTATGCCGTATGGATGGAGCGGAGTCATGGGAGGTGCTGCGCTCATTTTCTTTGCTTACATTGGGTTTGACGCGGTCTCAACGGCGGCAGAAGAAGCGAAAAACCCGCAGCGAGATTTGCCGATCGGCATTCTTGGATCCCTTGGCATTTGTACCCTGCTTTATATCCTGGTGGTGTTGGTTCTTACGGGAATGGTTCCCTATGGAAGTCTCAACGTGAGTGACCCGGTCGCTTTTGCACTTTCGCGCGTTGGCGAAGGGTTGATCGCAGGTTGGGTTAGCGCTGGAGCAATTGCGGGCCTCACCTCAGTCCTTTTGGTCATGATGTACGGGCAGTCTCGTATTTTCTTTGCGATGGCACGGGACGGGCTTTTACCGCCGGTGTTTTGTCGGGTTCATGAAAAGTTCGGCACACCTGTTTGGGTGATCCTGGTGACTGGGATCGTGGTTGCTCTCATTGCTGGGCTTATGCCAATCCAAGAAGTCGCCGAGCTGACGAATATTGGAACGCTTGCTGCGTTCATTCTCGTTTCCATTGGGGTTCTTGTGGTGCGACATACTCATCCGGATTTGCCTCGTCCGTTTCGCGCACCGGGGATGCCGTGGACTTCGTTGCTGGCGGCAGGTTCTTGCCTGTACCTGGTTGGGCATCTGGCTCCGATGACACTTTGGCGATTTGTGATATGGTCGATCCTGGGGTTTATCCTCTACTTTGGATACGCTCGGAAGAGGAGCCACATCGCCCAGGAAAACTCCTCCCATGTCGTTGGGTAAATGTTTTCTCCGGTTAAGGAGCTACTTGCGGGAGTTCTTTCCTATGCCTTTTGCGAAAGAGGTAAAGGTGGGGGCTAATTTCTGTCTTTCCTTCATATGCTTGGAGGAAAAACGGGAACTCTTCCTTTATATTCCAGCCATTACTCGAATCGAGACCAGAAACGCGAAAAGGCCGATAAGTGTTAGCATCGCGCACAGAAGCCCGTAGGCCATTCCTTCGAAAGGATCTGGCTGGAAAAATGGTTCCTTGCGGGGGCGCATCAAGGAGTGCGGGAGGAAAAAAGATCGATCTATCAAGTAGCTTTCGCAACGGTGAGCTGAAAAAAACCTAAAACTCCTGTGAAAGACCGGAGTCTTTACCGGTTCTCGACGGTGAGGCTGGTAGCTAGCGGAAAAGAGGGAAAAGGCAAATAGGTGAGGCGGAAAAGGGTGCAAAAGGGCTTTTTCCTTCCCGCTTTTTTTCAGGGCTCATTTGACGGGTGATTCTAGCTCTGACTCTGGACTGATTTTCTTATAGTCCGGAGGCAATTGAAAAAGTTCAGGAGGTTGCGCTCCAATCACATACTCCGGCCATTCCACCAGCGTCCTTCCATCGTTGCCGATCATCCGGCGAGGGAAATGAGTGGCTTGACTCACCCAGTAGACGGCGCTTCCCGCCGGCCACCTTACCTTGTAGCGATCGCACAGCTCTCCGCCAACCACCTCGGTCCCTTCCCAAGACCATTGGTATTGGGGGCCTTCAAGAACCAGTTCTCCTCGGACCCCGCTGTCTTTGTAAGGTTTCTCTTGATACGATTTTTCCGATGGTAAAAGCGTATAAACAACTTGCTTGGACCGGTCGACAATCACTGCTTGCACCACCTGGCCGGCCAGGGTATCCACTCGGAACCGCGGTCCATCCTGGAAGATCTGCTGTTCCACGGTGCGTCCTCCGACATGAATGATTTGCTTTGCGTTGTAGCGTGTCGGAGGGACAAAGGGTGGATCGGACCGGGCCATGCCGATCCAAAAGAGCCAGGAGAGTACGATGCAGAAACCCAGGCGAAAAACGGCTTTCATCGTCAAGAGGGAGCCTGGAAGGGAGTTCCGCCGGAATCCTTTTCCACAAACTCTAGCCAAAGGTTCCGAGTCCTGGGCCCATCAAACTCGCAAAGAAATACCCCCTGCCAACGCCCTAACCGAAGCTGACTGTGTTGGACAAGAAGTTGAAGGGAATTCCCAATGAGAGCTGCTTTGACGTGGCTTGCCGCGTTACCCTCGTGGTGTTGCCATGCAGGGTTGTCCCAAGGCGCCACTTGCTCTAAGGTCCGGAAAAGGTCTTCCATCACATGGGGATCGTCTTCTTCCTGAACGGTGATCCCTGCGGTTGTGTGGGGAACAAATAGCGTGAGAAGACCATTTCTCCAACCTTGCCGAGCCAGGATGGCTTCCACCTCGCGACGGATCGGGACCGATTGGGTGCGCTTTTGAGTCCGGATATGCAGTTCGATCATGGAAATAAGGTAATAAAATTGTGGAGCCTATTCGAGCAAGCCTCACCCAGCATGGCAGAGGAAAAACAACCGGTAGCCAGGATTGACTGGAGTTCTGGCCAGGCTTAAGACAATAAGGGAGGGAAGGAGCTAGCTATGCCAAAATACGTGATCGAGAGGGAGATTCCGGGAGTAGGGGACTGGACCCAGGACCAATTGGAAGCGATCGTCCAAAAGTCCTGCAGCATTCTCCAGGATATGGGAAAGGATATCCAGTGGATCGAAAGCTATGTCACACAGGATAAGTTCTATTGCGTCTACTTAGCCCCTCATGAGGAGGCGATCCGAGAACATGCCCGTCGGGGTGGATTCCCGGTCACAAGGATAAGCGAAGTGAAGCAGATCATCGGCCCGGGAAAATAGCGGGGGACGAACCCTTTTTTGTTGCGTCCTTCGTACCGCGCCGAACCATGGAATCCACCGCAGGCTCGTCCCCCAAGAGCCAAACAAGCAGGTGCTGTGCCAACCAACGAAAACGCGTTGCAGAACCTAAGCCTGGCTCGCCGGAAGGGTTGCCCAAAGCTAAGAAAATTCTGAGAGGTAAGGTTGCGCATCGCAGCATATCAAAATGAAGTTGCGTGGGCGGGCGAAGCGGCACGATCTTGGCTGCAAGACGGCTTGGCGAACGTGGAAGGATGGGGGTTTGTTTTTTGCTGCAGAAGAGTTGCCGACAGGAATGGTGATCGTGCATGTGGAGCCGGAGCGGTCTCACGGTGTGGCCCTCTATGAGGGTTGTCCAGCGCCGATGAAAAAAGCGGATTGAAATAGACAATTGGTTTGGGGTCTCCGGGTTGGCTCTCGAAGCAAACCGTTGCGGATCGTCAAGGCCGTCAAGGGTGGTCGGCTCCGGGATGAACGGTCATCATAGAGGGTTCGTTGGGCAGCTCTGTGATCCGAAGCTCGGGCGTCATCCTGGTCGAGTAACCCGACCGGCTAATGCGTTTCGGGTTCGAGTACCGCGAAGCGGCATGGGCTATTCAGAGCCGATCAATCTTGCTGGTGGATCCGAATGAGATAACCGACCATTGTGGTGCGCGAATTCCATGGGGTCATCGTTTCATTGTGTGCCGGGCTTTACGAGAAGAAATCCGCGCAGAACCGCACGCCAAGAAGGCGTTCGAAGCGTTCGTACAAGAAAGCACCCTCTTTTCACTTACCAGACGCGGTGGCGGATGACGATCGAGCCGGGCGGCGTTGCTTCACACCTATGCGGGGCTCTACGAGCGGCTGGAGCGGAGTTTTTTCGGTCACATGCGGGCTCGTGTTTCGCTGAAGAGACTTAAGCGATTCTTTTTGTCTTCCTGTTGCGGTTCGGTCTTGCCGCCCGAGAGTCCCCTACCTTCCGGGCCCCGAGCTCATTGAGGAAGCTCAGGAGGCATCCCGGAAGAGCGGAGACGGTGATCCGCAAACTCTAGGAAGAGAAGCTACGATCGAACCTTTTGCATCAAAAAAAGCGGCGGCTTTGTGACCTTGCGGACGAAGCTTGACGCGCCCTGGCCGAAGAGAACCCCCGAGCGGATACCTCTTTCTCTCGGTTCCCGCCGTTTCTTCCTGGAAAAAGTTTTCTTTGGAAGAAGACGGGTACGCCGACCATGCGGACTGGAAGAGGGATTGGCAGGGGGAGCGGAGGAGCTCCGTCTATGTGCTCGGGTCGCACGACAAGACCGGGGGCAACCCGTCCTGCTAAGCCATGGTAATCCCGGAGGGGAGCCTATCGGTTTGCAGTTGCGGCTGCCGGACGGGTGGGAAAACCCGAGCCAATACCTCGTTCTTAAGGGCGTGCGCTTGGCCTACGGCCAAGAGGCGATTCTCCAGGCTCTCGCCACGAGCCGGATAGCGAGCGCGCCAACCAAGAGGGGGGAACTCGTCCGGAAGCGGGAGGGATCCGCGCTTGATCTCCCGCTTTCTGGGAGGAGGGCAAGGGAGGGCGGGTGTTTGCCGAGCGGTCGAAGCGCGGACACGTTTCCCTGCTGACACGCCGCCTTCTCGGAGCGGTCGGCATCGGCCCAAACGAGGATCATCCCACCTTAGCCGAAACGGATCGCTTGGGCAATCTTGTGGGAATCCGCGGGATGCGATTCAATCTCCATGGCAAGAGCGAGGAAGAGACCGAAGCGATTTTTGCTTTTAAGTGGAAAAAGATCTTCCGGGCCTTACGGCGAATTGGGCAAGGGGCTTGTGATCGAACGATTGGATCTTCCCAAGCGAAAGGTCAGGCTGGAGTGAGGCGATCCCGTTCGGGCCGGCTCGCTTTCTTCCTTCGCCTATGCTCAGGCGATCGCGATTACTCAAAGTCGGCTTTTTTTTGCGCCGGCCGGGGTCGAGATGATCCAAGTCGAGCTTTCCTCCACCTCTGTGATCGACGCGGTCAACCGCGCGCGTCATCGGGGCATGGGTTCTCACGAGCGCGCGGCGTTGTGCCCCCGCCCGGAGAGGATAGAGTCTCTCCGAACGCCCATCCGTGCGAGAGGCGGTAGTCTCCACCCGCAACGGCGGTCAAGTCACCTTCGCCCTCCCTGCAAGCAATCCGGAGGAAGCATGTGCGGTCGTTTCTGTGGCGGGAGTTCGGGGAACACCCAAGGCGGCGGAAGCAGTCCAAACCCGGTCGGGAGGCAACGGACGGCCTGCCGCGTCTGTGTCCCCGAAAACGCTGGACTGGGCACTACCTGGGCTTTGTCGGTGAAAGCCTAGCAAGCGAATCGTCGGGAGCACTGTTCGGCGTGCGTCCGGGACGATCTTCCTTTGGAGGGGAACGGTTGTCTATTGCTTGAGGAACGGTTTCGGCAACGGTAGCTCTCCAAAAAGGAACCCGGAGGCGAATGGGTTTTCCTCTTGCGCGGGTCACCAGGAAAGGGGAAAGGAGGTGGTAGGTAGATTTTCGGCTAGCGATGCGTTATTTTCCTCTTCTAACCTAACCGTAGCTTTTGCGCTTGGAAGGCCAACAGCGAGACGAGAATGATCCATGGCAGAGCAATTCCTCAAATCCGAGAAGGACTCTGTCATGCAATTGGCAGAACCCCACTGATTCGCCTCCGAAAGCTTTCCCTGGCGACCGGATGTGAGATTCTGGGCAAGGCGGAATTTATGAACCCAGGTGGATCAGTTAAGGATCGAACCGCCCTGGGGATCGTTGAGGATGCCGAAAAAAAGGGGTTGCTCCGTCCGGGTGGAGTGATTGTGGAGGGTACTGCAGGCAACACGGGGATCGGGCTGGTGTTGGTAGGGAATGCCAAGGGGTATCGAACCAAGATTGTCATACCCCAGACGCAGTCACCGGAAAAGGTCGAGCTTTTGAAAGCATTGGGTGCCGAAGTCATTCTGGTTCCCGAAAAGCCTTGGCAGGATCCGGGCAACTATAATCAGGTCGCCCGGCGTCTGGCCGAAGAGATTCCCGGTGGATTTTGGGCCAATCAGTTTGATAACCCGGCCAATGCCCAGATCCACTATGAAACGACAGGCCCCGAAATTTGGGAGCAGACCGACGGGAAAGTCACAGCCTTTGTTGCCTCTGTAGGCACGGGAGGAACGTTGGCCGGTACGGCTCGTTTTCTTAAGGAAAAGAATCCCTCCGTTCAAGTGGTTTGTGCGGATCCGATGGGAGCGGCCATGTGGTCCTACTTCACCCTGGGTCATCTCGAAATTAAGGATGGGGATTCCTTTGCAGAGGGAATTGGGCAGACGCGAGTGACCCGTAACGTAGAGGGCGCTCCGGTAGATCGGGCCTACCGGATTACAGATCCCCCCGCGGTGGCCATGGTGTACCACCTCTTATATGAGGAGGGAATTTTCGTTGGCCTTTCTTCCGGCATCAATCTTTGCGGGGCGGTAAAGTTTGCCAAGGAAGTGGGACCGGGCCAGACCATCGTCACCATTTTGGCTGATGGAGGGGGCCGGTATCTTTCTCGCCTCTACAATCGCCAGTGGCTCGAATCCCATGGGCTTTGGCCCATCCCTAGCGGTCTTTCCTTTTTGAAAGAGCTGTAGCGATTCGGCGGTCAGTTTCTTGGCGCACGCCCCAATAGAGCGTAAGGAGTCCTACGTATAGGAAACCAAAAGCGTGAAGCAGATAGGTAGGAAGAACGAGCCACCATTTTTTCATTAAAAGTTCTTGGGAAGCTAAAAGAAAGATAAACCCTAGCAGGGTTTCCACCACTGGTAAAACCCACGGGGTTGGGGCGCTGTAAAGAGAGAGGGCTCGGCCAGGATTCCCTGAGATCTCTATCCCTCGCTTTGGAGTGCGGATGAAAACGGCCCGGCGGTCAAGGAGGCCTTCCAAAGCGGAGCGAGTATTGGCCAGGGACATCCCGAGGGAGGCCGCAGCATAAAAGGGTAGAAGCACGTAGCCGAATAGGGAGCTACGCCGCATGGCCAAAAGGATTCCCATGGGCGGAAAGAAACACAGTGCTAAGGCAAGGAAGACGCTTCCAATGAATGGCTGAGCAAAAGGGCTGGCTTTTTCCGCGGAGAAGGCGGCCCAGAGATTGAGAAAGGCGATACAGGCTACAAAGGGGTGAATCGCATGGGAAAGCAAGTGGAAAAGACCTTCCAGTTTGACCCGAAGCGAAAACGGTCCAGTCAGCAAAGTGACCAGGTGCTTTTGAGCGGTCTGCATCGCTCCTTTAGCCCATCGATGTTGCTGGCTCCGGTAAGCAGGCATTGGATAGGGAAGCTCGCTCGGTACGGCCAAGTGGGGAAGAAAAAGAAATTTCCATCCCAAAAATTGGGCGCGATAACTTAAATCGAGATCTTCCGTCAGAGTGTCCGCGCACCATCCCCCCGCCGATTCGATGCATTTGCGACGCCAGACACCGGCGGTTCCGTTAAAATTAAGAAAAACTCCCATAGACGCTCGGGCCGGTTGTTCCACCAAAAAATGACCGTCCAGAAACAATGCCTGGAAACGGGTCAATAGTGCTTCGCTCCGGTTAAGAAAATCCCACCGGGCCTGTACCATCCCCACGGACGGGTCCTCAAAGTACGGTACGATCAGTTTGAGGAAATGGGGTGGTGGGACAAAGTCGGCATCGAAAATGGCGATGAGTTCACTCTGGGTTCGCAAGAGCCCTTCCTGCAGTGCACCGGCCTTGTAGCCCTTGCGTTGGGAGCGACGCAAATGAACCAGCCGAAGACCTCCTTGACTCAGTTCGGTGGCAAGGCGAGCGACAACTTCAGACGTTTCGTCATCTGAGTCGTCCAAAACTTGGATTTCGAGCCGGTCTTTCGGGTAATCAAGCGAGGCGACAGAGCGAAGCAAACGTTCGACGACAAGCCGTTCGTTATAAATGGGCAACTGCACCGTGACGGAGGGGTACTCCCCTTGCGGCAGGCTTCCTTGTGGCTTGGGTTCGGGAGCACGCCCTTTCCATGCCCTCCACAAAAGGGTTAGCCGGTGAAGGCCGTAAACAAGAAGAACAAGCCCACAAACCAAGTAGAGGCTATAAAAAAGCGCGTGCATGGAAATGCGTCAAAGAGCTACTACGCTCTCAGTGTCATTTGGACCTCCGGCTGGTTTCTCACTTCTGCGCGTTAACGGTTGCCGATGACACAGGGGCGCGGCGGAGTATCCCATAGCCCTCACAATTTGGGTAGCAAAAAGCATGAAGCTTCTGTAGGCTCCGTTTCGCATAACTCTATCGGTAACAAAATGGAGGAAACCACCAATGCCAGTACGGGTCTTTGGTTGCAATCACATCGCCATTGAGGCAGACGATATGGAAAAGGCCATCGCTTTTTACCAGGATGTTTTCGGCTTGGAACTCCTGAAGGAAGGTGAGGGGGATGCGTTTTTCCGGCTGGGGGAGCATCAGTTTCTTGCCATTTTTCGGGTAGATCAGATCCAGCCGGATCGGAAGCGCCATTTTGGCATCATCGTTCGGGATGAAAGGCAGCTGGCAGAGGTTCGTCGCAAAGTTACTGAAGAGTATGGCTTGTCCCTGGAGCCGCCATTTCGTTGTGATTTTCGGGACCCCTTCGGGAATCGGATCCAAGTGGTCACCTTAGAGGATGAATCGCTTGTGTGGCTTTTGCCTTACCGAGAAGTCCAGAGTCTTGGGATCCGGTTTGAGGAAGTATAGCGTGGGTTGGCACCGCTAGGAAATAGAGGGAGGCATAAGGCTGTGGATGTGGATGCGTGGGCCATGCGGCGGGGTGTTGACTATAAGACGGGTTAGCGGGTGTGGAAGGAGGGCGGTTGCCTGTTCCCGCCGGAGAGTTGCCGACCGGGATAGTAATCGTGTATGCGGAGGCAGCATCACTCGATGGCGTCGCGCTCTACGCGCGGGTATTCCGTCTTGATCCAAAAGCGGATTGAGAGGAGCCGATCAGCTTGGGTTCTCGGAGTTTGTTCGTAAGCCAAGCGTTTTGGATCGTTAAGTCCCTCAAGGAGGTCGGCTCTGGGATGGAGGGTCATCGCAGAGGGCATGTTGGGCAGGTCTGTGATCCGAGGGTCGGCGTCATCCTGGTCGAGTAGGGCGACCGGCTGATGCGCTTTGGCTTCGAGTACCGGGAAGCGGCATTGGCCGCGCAGAGTCGATCGATCCTGGTGGTCGATCCGGATGAGATGATTGAGGATATCGTGTGAGCTGCATGTAGCGGTCGTTCCCTTGTGTGCCAGGCTTCACGGGAAGAGGTGTGCGGAAAACGGTGCGAAGAAGGGGCTCGAAGCCATTCATGAGTAAGCTTCCCATTGTCACATATGAGAGAGGTTTCACACTGACACCGAAAGGGGTTTCGCGTCTTAGCACCTGTGCGGCGCTCTCCAAGCGGGCGGCGGAGTTTTTCTCCCAGATGCGGGTTGGGTGTCTGTGAAGAAACTTAAGCGATCCTTCCTGCCGCGGTTTGGGCTCGCCGCTGGAAAGTTCCATCCGCTCCGAGTCCGAGCCTGAAGGAGCGATTGCTTTGATCGGCGACCGGGGCCCCGAGCTCATGAGGAAGCTGAGGAATCGATCTAGAGAATAAAAAGGTGATCCCCAAGTTTCGAGGAGAAGCTGCCGGGATCAAACGTTTTAACCGAGAAAAAGCGGCGGCTTTGCCATCCTCACGACCAGGCTTGACGCGTGTCTAGCGGATCAGAAGTGTCGAGCGGATGCGTCTCTTTCGGTTCCCGGTGCCCCTTTCTATAAGAAGTTTTCTTTGGAAGAAAAAGGGGTATGCGAACCACGCGGACTGGAAGAGGGATTGGCAGGGGGAGTGCGGCAGCCACTTCTCTGTGCTCGGATCCAACATGAGACCGCGGGCAACCCGTCTTGCCAAGTCAGGGTATCCTCGGATGGGAGCCTATCGGCTACGGGTTGGGCTGCCGGAGGGAGGGGGCGAGCCTGAAGCAATAGGTAGTTCTTGACGGTGTGCACTTGGTTTTACGGCCAGGAGGCGATCCTCCAAGCGCTTGCCGCTAGCCGGATGGTGACCATGCCAATCAAGGCTAGGGAAGTCGTCCGGCAGCGGGAGGGATCCCCGCTTGAGTTACCGTTTCGTGCGGGACCGGAGAAGGGGTTGGTGGGCGTTTGCCAAGCGTCGAGGCGGGGATCATCTCGCCTTGGTCGAAACAGACCACTTTGGCGGTTCGGTGGATCTTCGTCGGATCGGATGGAATCTCGATGGCAAGAGCGAGCAAGAGGGCAAAGGGATTTTTAGTAATGCGGGCAAAGAGATCGCTCGGGCCTCTGCCGGATTGGGCAAGTTGCTTCTGATCAAACGCTTGGATCTTCGCAAGCGGAAGGCTCGAGCTTGAGTCGACGGATTCCGTTCGGGCTCGCTCGCTCTCCTCCTTTGCCTATGATGAGGCGATCGTGGTTGTTCAACGAGGCTTTTTTCGCGCCGGAGTCGAGCTGATCGAAGTCGACCCGGTCCACACGTCTGTGAACGGAGCGGTCAACCACGCGTGCCGTCATGGCATCGGTTCTTACCAGGTC